>NZ_QUGY01000011.1:0-144909 GCF_003479245.1 Ruminococcus sp. AF17-12 | reverse complement strand
TATCGACGGATATGTATTTATGAACTAATTGTTCTTTTTCAGTATACTACATCAGGGAAAGGAGAACAAGTGTTTCTTTTATACTATAGAGATTTTTTTGAGCAGATATGCTCAGATGTGCAATTCATCTCACCATCTGAAGAGGTGGGAGAATTCTTGCTACATTTGTTAAAAATTTTTCAGTGCAGCCCGAAGAATTGCTTCTACATCATCTGCCGGCACATCTTCCGGTACCTTTCGTACTGCACGAAGGGCATCTGCAGAACTGTATCCTAATGCGACAAGCGCCTCCACCGCTTCCTGACGACTATCCCTCAGATCAGATGCTCCCTCAGCTGCTTCTTCCTGCTGATGCGCCAGTTTCATCTCAAAAGCATCTTCCAACTTCAGCTTGTCTTTCAGCTCCAGGATCATTTTCTGGGCTGTCTTTTTCCCGATTCCAGGGGCCTTGGAGATTGTTTTTACATCATCGGAAAGCACTGCAAAACGAAGCTCGTCTGCACTGATCCCGGAAAGGATACCCAGAGCGCCTTTAGGTCCGACTCCGTTGACACCGATCAGAAGCTTGAACATGCCAAGATCATCCTTCGAAAAAAAACCATATAGTTGTAGAATATCCTCCCGCACATAGAGAAAGGTATGGATCTTCTTTTCATCGCCTATCCGTGCTTTCCCAAGATCCTGTCCTGTCATATAAATCTCATAACCAATTCCGCCATTTTCCACAACCAGACAATTTTCACCGATATCTGCTACAGTACCTTTTACAAAAGAAATCAAATCTCAAGGCTCCTTCCCTGAAACAGCTGAACATCTGTTTCCCATATGAACGCAATAGTAACATAATTTTCAAAAAAAATCAACCCGGAATACAATCTCCGGGTTGATCCTGTATACAAGCCTGTGATTCCTCTCGCTGTTTTCTATCACTGATTAAGGAAATCCTGATCCTCAAAATAATTGATCCGCATAGAAGAACGGACATCATGAAGCGTTGCGGCAGCTTTTTCTCTGGCAACCTCTGTACCGGCTTTCAGGATATCGAACACATCTTCGGTTCGCTGCTCCCACATTTTCCTTCTTTCACGGATCGGTCCAAGCTCTGCCTGCATAACATTATTCAGGAACTTCTTGACTTTCACATCACCAAGGCCACCTCTCTGATAGTGAGCCTTAAGTTCATCCAGATTCTGATACTCTGGCAGAAATTCAGCAAAATGTTCCGGGCGGCTAAAGGCATCCAGATAGATAAATACCGGATTTCCCTCTACACGACCAGGATCCTGAACACGAAGATGGTTCGGATCTGTAAACATGGACATGATCTTTTTCTTCACAACATCTTCTTCATCAGACAGATAGATGCAGTTTCCGAGAGATTTACTCATCTTAGCCTTTCCGTCAATTCCCGGAAGACGTAAGCATGCTTTATTGGAAGAAAGAACAATTTCCGGATCTGTCAGCGTATCACCGTAAACGGTATTGAATTTATGGACGATCTCCTTGCACTGCTCAAGCATCGGAAGCTGATCTTCACCTACCGGTACATGTGTTGCACGGAAAGCAGTAATATCAGCAGCCTGACTGATCGGATAGCAGAAAAAGCCTACCGGAATGCTGGCTTCAAAATTACGCATCTTAATCTCGGATTTAACGGTAGGATTACGCTGTACTCGTGCTACCGTAACCAGATTCATATAATAAAAGGTAAGTTCTGTCAGCTCCGGAACCATGGACTGGATAAAAATATTGGATTTCTCCGGATCAAGCCCGCATGCCAGATAGTCCAGAGCAACCTGAAGAATGTTATGACGTACTTTCTCCGGATGCTCTGCATTATCTGTAAGTGCCTGGGCATCTGCGATCATAATATAAATCTCATCATATAAGCCGGAATTCTGCAGCTTCACACGCTCTGCCAGAGATCCAACATAATGACCTACATGAAGGCGCCCCGTCGGGCGGTCGCCAGTTAAAATAATCTTACTCATGAATTTCGTTCTCCTTGAAGTATACTGAATATTTATATCCTATTATAGCCCCTTGAAATTCACCGGTCAAATATTTTTAACCGGAAACTGCAATTTTTCATTGAAATATAACCAAAAGTTTGTATGTATTTATTTTATTTATGCATTATCGGGCACAACATGCTTTATTCCAAAAAAAGAACTGCCATATCACTCGGAAAACTTCCGTGACAGGCAGTTCTTTTTTGTTTTACAGAATCACATGTCTTGGGCAAACTTCCTTACATTTACCGCAGCCTGTACACTTATCATAATCAATGTGTGCACAGAAATCGGTAACTGTGATCGCCTCGGACGGACAATTCTTTTCACATTTTTTACAGCCAATACAGCCAAGCTCACAGGCAGCTGTAACTGCCTTACCTTTTGCGTGGGAGCTGCAGGCTACACGTGTCTGTTTGTCATATGGTACCAGCTCGATCAGGTGACGCGGACATTTGGCAACACATTTGCCACAGGCTTTACATGCTTCCTGATCTACGACCGCGATACCATTCACTATATGGATCGCATCAAATGGACATGCCTTTACACAGCTTCCGAAGCCCATACATCCAAATGTACAGTTTTTTGCACCGCTGCCAGGGATGAAAGCCATCATCTCGCAGTCTTCCACACCTGTGTACTCATATTTCACAGTCGTCTTATCACAGGTTCCCGCACATTTTACAAAAGCAACCTGACGTGCGGTTTCTTTTACTTCCTGTCCCATGATCGCGCCAATCTTGGCTGCAACAGGAGCACCGCCAACCGGACACTGATCTACAGGAGCTTCTCCCTTTGCAATTGCGGCAGCGAGTCCGGAACATCCCGGATATCCACAACCACCACAGTTATTTCCCGGAAGAACGCCGAGAATGGCTTCTTCCTTTTCATCTACCTTAACGGTTAATTTCTTGTCTGCAAGTCCGAGGAAGATACCAATGAATAAACCAGTACCGCCGACAATGACTGCAGCCATAATAATTCCTGTTATACTCATGCTCTTCTTCCTCCTATACGATTCCGGAGAATCCAAAGAATGCAATAGCCATCAGTGCTGCCGTAAGCAGAACGATCGGCATACCCTGGAAGGATTCCGGAATATCGTTGTATTCCATTTTTTCACGGATTCCCGCAAGTAATACAATTGCGATCAGGTAACCTACACCTGTGGCAAATCCGTTGACAACACTTTCAAGAATGCTGTATTCATATTTAACATTGTTCAGTGCTACACCAAGAACTGCACAGTTTGTTGTGATCAGAGGAAGGTATACACCAAGTGCCTTGTAAAGGGATGGTACAAATTTCTTGAGAAACATTTCTACGATCTGTACCAGTGCCGCGATAACCAGGATAAATACGATCGTTTTCAGATACTCAAAATGGGTCGGTACCAGGATGAATTTATAAAGCAGTCCTGCAACAAAAGATGCAATAGTAATAACAAACACAACTGCACCACCCATGCCGGCTGCGGTTTCTGTTTTCTTGGAAACTCCAAGGAAAGAACAGATTCCCAGGAACTGACTCAATACAACGTTACTGCAAAGCGCAGAACCAATTGCGATCAACATCAAGCTTGCCATTTTCTATTCCCCCTTTTTATTCTTTGTCGGAAGGACATCCGCCGCAGGTCGCACAATTGGAGCCACAGCCGGACTGGATCTTGGAAACATCTTTGCCCTTCTTTGCCATGTTGATCTTTACTTTGTTCTGGATCGCTGCAAGTCCGGCAAGAACCAGAAATGCTCCAGGTGCAAGGATAAAGATAGTGATCGGGGTATAGCCGGCAGCACCGGTAGCTGCATCAGCAACCGGAATGATCTGTGCTCCGAAAGCCTTTCCGGAACCAAGGATCTCTCTTACAAGACCAATGGCAACCAGGCCCACTGTAAAGCCAAGACCCATTCCAAGTCCGTCAAAGATAGACGGAAGGACAGGGTTCTTGGAAGCATAACTCTCTGCACGTCCCAGAATGATACAGTTAACAACGATCAGTGGAATGTAAATTCCAAGTGACTCATAAAGAGAAGGAGTAAAGCCTTCCATCAGAAACTGTACGATAGTTACAAAAGATGCTACAACTACGATAAAGGCCGGCATTCTGACGGAGTCCGGAATAACCTTACGCAGCATGGAGATGAGCATGTTTGACATAACCAGAACTACGGTTGTGGAAAGTCCCATACCAATACCATTGATCGCAGAAGTCGTTACCGCAAGGGTAGGACACATACCAAGCATCAGGACGAAAATCGGATTTTCGGTTATAATGCCGTTTTTTAATCTTTCACCACAATTATTCATATTCAACTACCCTCCTAAAATGCGTTTTTGCAATAGCCGATAGCTGTATTGACTGCACCGGTAAAAGCTCTGGATGTGATGGTCGCACCACTGATAGCATCAATAGGCTCACCTTCGCCGCCGTCCTTGGATACATAGAATTTATCGGTATTCTTTCCAACATACTGTTCCTGGAACTTCGCTTCTGTAGCACGCATTCCAAGTCCGGCAGTCTCACTGATGGAAAGAATGGAAACGCCGCTGACGGTACCGTCTTTTGTTACACCAACTGTGATCTGGATATCACCGCCGTAACCCTCTTTATCGGTTACAGTTACTACATAGCCTTCATCTGCTGCTTCACAGACTTCATCTACGATTGCTTTGATTCCAAGATCTGCAACTGTTTTATCTGCTGCTTCCTTGTCTACATCTACAGCTTTAAAATCTTCCAGGCTTACATCACTGAATACAGTCTGCCATGCTTCTTTTTTTGCCTGTTCCTCGGTTCTTGCAATGGGTTCTTTGGTAACTTCGTAAACCAGTCCAAGGCCAAGGCCGGCAACTACTGTAATGATTGTAAGGATCAATGTATTTCTGATAATCTTACCCATTATTTCTTGCCTCCTTTTCCAAAAGCAACCGGTTTTGTTACTTTTTCAATAAGCGGAACCAGAAGATTGCAGAAAATGATCGCATAGGAAACACCCTCTGCGGAACCACCAAAGAGACGGAATACCGCTGTCACGATACCGAGGCAGCAGCCATATACCAGCTGACCTTTCGGAGTGATCGGCGTTGTCACATAATCGGTTGCCATAAACCAGGCTCCAAGCATCAGACCTCCTCCAAAGATATGGCTGAAAAGATAGTTTACATCAAAGCCTTTTCCTGTTCCCAACATATAGAAAATGACAAATACTGCAAAACTTCCAATATATGTAAGAGGTACCTTCAGATCGATGATCTTAAATGCGAGAAGGATCACTGCACCGATGAGGATCGCCAGGGCAGAAGTCTCACCGATGGTACCCTGGATATTACCAAGGAACAGATTCTTTACAGGAATAGAAGTCCCCTCAATGAATCCCTGGCTTTTAAGCGCTGCCAGAGGTGTTGCCTGTGTAACCGCATCTACAACAGCATGGGAGCTTTTGGAAACTGCAAAGTTGGTCATTTTTCCGGCAAAAGAGATCATAAGGAAACATCTTCCTGCAAGAGCCGGGTTCATAAAGTTCTGTCCAAGTCCACCGAACAGCTGTTTTACAACAATGATCGCAAAAGCACTGCCAAGGATCGGCATCCAGATCGGGATCTGGGGCGGCATGTTCAGTGCAAGCAGAAGTCCTGTTACAACTGCACTGAAATCAGTAGTTGTATTCTTTTTATGCATCAGTCGGTCATACAGCCATTCAAAAAACACACTGGATGCAACCGTCGCCAGCACTACAAGGAGTGCATGCACTCCAAAGTTCCAAATACCGAAAAGTGTTGTCGGCAGAAGTGCGATCACTACCAGCTGCATAATACGGCTGGTGGTCATTTTATCCCTGATATGGGGATTAGATGATACGTTATACATTTGTTCCATTGTTATTCCTCCCCCTATTTCTTTTTCTTGCGCTCTGCAAGAACCATTTTTCTCATAGATTTAATACTCTGAGTCAGAGGTCGTTTGGCCGGACAGATGTAACTGCAGCAGCCGCACTCGCAGCATTCCATACCATCCATTTTTTCGAAGCCTGCCATATCACCGTGTTCTGCAAGAGTTGCAAGGCGGGCCGGAACCACATGGCCCGGACAGACGCTTACACAACGTCCGCAATTGATACATGCAGTCTGGATCTGCTTCGCCTCGGAAACTGCGTCACGCTCCAGGAAAAGCAGGGAAGAAGTTGTCTTCGTACATGGAATATGAAGATCATACAGCGCAAATCCCATCATCGGTCCGCCGGAGATTGCTTTTGCGATCTTTTCCTTCAGTCCGCCTGCAGCATCTACCAGTTCAGACAGATCTGTGCCTGTAAGAACGGAAAAGTTCTTCGGTGTACGGATACCATCTCCGGTAACCGTTACATTACGGCTGATGACCGGCTGTCCAAGGATCACTGCCTTATAAACAGAAGTGACGGTCTCTACGTTATCAACCACGCATCCTACATCTGCCGGAAGCATAGTGGAATTGATCTCTCTGCCTGTTACCGCATAGATCAGTGTACGCTCACCACCCTGAGGGTATTTGGTCTTAAGCTCTTTTACTTCCATACGCTCTTTGCCTTTGATGGCTTCTTTCATCCTGGCAATACAATCCGGTTTGTTGTCCTCGATACAGATACATCCCACTGCCTTCGGGAAAGCTTTCAGGATTACTTCCAGACCACCAACAATGCTTTCCGGTTCTTCCATCATCCTTCGGTAGTCACTGGTAATATAAGGCTCACATTCCGCACCGTTGACCAGGATATGATCGATCTTGTCAGGTTCCTTTGGTGAAAGCTTTACATGTGTCGGGAAACCTGCACCACCCTGACCAACAACTCCGCCTTCCTGAATCCTTTTCAAGATATCCTCCTTGGAAAGATCCGAAAGCTTTGCAGGTGCATATTCCACAGATTCGTACAGACCGTCATTCTCAATGATGATTGCATCACCCATGGCGCCTACTGCGGTCAGACGTTTCTCGATTCCCTTTACGGTTCCTGATACAGACGAGTGTATCGGTGCGGAAACAAATCCTCCTGCTTCTGCGATTTTCTGTCCTGCAAGCACATGATCACCTTTTTTTACGATCGGCTTGGCCGGAGCTCCGATGTGCTGAGAAACAAGAATTGCCAGATCTCCCTTCGGCAGATACTTCTCGACAGGACAGTTTTTTGACAAATCTTTGCCGTCATAAGGATGGATACCACCCCTGAAGGTTAAAAATGCCATAGATCTCATCTCCTCCTTTATTTTTGCAAGTACATGTACATGGTATTTCTGCGTTGCGCATATACTCTTTTTTAAAGTTGATTCTGTGTTTCTGATTTTCCTTTTCTTATTTCATCCAAGACAAACAAGATCTACTTCGCTCCCATAAATCATTTCGCGAAACATTACCAGCGAACAGTAACAAAGTAGCTTCTGCTTTGAGCAGGATATGTATGAAAGATTGAATCCAGACACAATCCTGTGATATACTTCGGTAGAAGATATTCACCAGCTCGTAAAAAAGCTGTAAATGAATAACCAATTTATGAAGCGATAATAGTCATTTTTTCACTGTCAATCCCTACATAAATTCAGTACCATTTCCTGTTTTTTATCATCAACTCTACTAATAACTATAACTCATTTCACTTTAAATTGCACTATTGAAAAGCAATTTTTTTGTGTATAATCAGATACAATCCATAAAGGAGAAAATTAACATGATCGTTAAAAAAATGCCGATTTTACAAGGGTTTCCAGACTTTGAGACTGTTAAAAAATTGACTAAAAACCATAGATTTTCAGAGCGCTTTGTACCGCTTTTCTATGATATTGAAACTACAGGACTATCACGAAATTCCACTTTTCTGTATCTGATCGGTGCTGTAGCCTACGAAGAAAACAACTGGCAGATGTACCAGTGGATGATTGAAAACGAAGAGGAAGAATCTGAACTTCTGAAAACATTTTCTGGATTCCTTCAGGATTTTTCATGTACGATCCAATATAACGGTGACAGCTTTGACCAGCCTTATCTGGATGCACGATATCAGATCCACGGACTGCCTTCCCCTTTTGCAAAGCTGCCTTCTTTGGACCTTTACCGGGAACTAAAGCCGCTCAAGGGACTTCTGAAGCTTTCACGGATGAATCAGCCTTCTATGGAATCATTTCTCGGTATCACTGAACGGAACTACTGTGATGGGGGTGCCTGCATCCGCCTCTACAAACAATTCGCTTCCGGAAAGAAACCGGAAGCGGCAGAGATCGTTATGGGGCATAACCGGGAAGATCTTCTGGGACTTGGAAAAATATTCTCCATGCTATCCTATCTTGCTCTTTTCAATGAAGATTACGAAGCACTGGATTGTGAAATTCAAGACGATCAATTGGCCTTTACAATTAGAATGCATTACGATCTGCCTGTTGAATTTTCAAATCATAGTGAAGAATTCTACATAATCGGACAGAATAACCGTGTTCGTCTTCTTGTGAAGCTTCAAAATGGACGTTTAAAGCAATATTATTCCAATTATAAAGATTACGATTACATCCCTTCCGAAGACACTGCAATACCAAAAACCTTAAGTGCCTGCATGGATAAAAAGCTCCGAAGGCCTGCCAAAAGGGACAACTGTTACACCTGGTTTCCTGTAACAGAAGCTTTTCTTCATGATTCTTTAAAACAGAAAACCTATCTGAAACACTGCCTGCCATATTATCTTTCTGTTCTTAAATAATATCTCTGTTACGCAATTCCAATCAAAAAAAGGCCGTCACAATAAATGTGACGGCCTCTGAAATTCAAAATATTCAACTGCTGTACAGCTTCTGAGAAATTACTCCTCTGTCTGCTCTGCAGAATTATCCTCGAGTGCTTTCATGCTGAGGCTGATCTTTCTGTCTTCGCCATTGAAATCAACAACCTTAGCCTCGATCTCCTGACCGATGGAAAGTACATCAGATGGTTTCGCAACGTGCTCTCTGGAGATCTGAGATACATGAAGAAGAGCATCTACTCCAGGTGCAAGCTCAACAAATGCACCGAAATCTGTCATACGTGCAACTTTGCCCTTTACTACGTTTCCTACTGCGAAGTCCTCAGCAGCTGTAAGCCATGGGTTCTCCTCCGGGAATTTAAGGGAAAGTGCGATCTTGTCTCCGTTGATATCTTTGATAAGAACTGTAACTTTATCACCTACGTTGAATACCTTCTTCGGATTCTCTACTCTGCCCCAGGACATCTCAGAGATGTGAAGAAGTCCGTCTGCTCCGCCGAGGTCAATGAATGCACCGAAATCTGTAACATTCTTAACAACACCCTCAACTTTATCGCCTACGTTGATCTTAGCAAGAAGCTCTTTCTGTTTCTCAGCTTTCTCAGCAAGAAGAAGCTGTTTGCGGTTACCGATGATACGGCGTCTTCTTGGGTTGAACTCTGTGATAACGAACTCGATCTCCTGATCTGCATATTTGGAAAGATCTTTCTCATATGTGTCAGATACAAGGCTTGCAGGAATGAATACTCTTGCTTCCTCAACATTGACACAAAGACCACCGTCAAGTACCTGTGTTACAGGAGCCTTCAGAACCTCCTGGTTCTCAAATGCCTCCTCAAGACGTTTGTTGCCTTTCTCTGCTGCAAGACGTTTGTAGGTAAGTGTAACCTGTCCCTCTCCGTCGTTTACTTTGAGAACCTTTGCTTCCATGGTATCGCCAGGTTTAACAACGTCTGTAAGCACAACGCTTGAATCGTTTGTGTACTCGTTCTTTGTGATGATACCGTCTGCTTTATAGCCGATATTCAGGATGATCTCATCATCTTTAACATCGATGACGGTACCCTGTACGATCTCTCCATTTCTGATTGTTTTTACGGAATCTTCCAGCATCTGTTCAAAACTTAACTCTGACATGTTCTTGAACCTCCTCAATAATTTTCTTTGGGGTGGAAGCCCCTGCTGTAATACCTACACAACTACTGCATTGGAACATTTCAGAATCCAAGTCTACAGGTGTTTGTATATAGTAAGTATTTCCACATTCCTTTTTACATATTTCAAACAGCTTTTGAGTATTGGAGCTATGTCGGCCACCTACGACCAGCATAGTGTCTACCTCTCCGGCTATCGCTTTAGCTTCTTTCTGCCGTTCTTCGGTAGCATTACAAATAGTGTTTAAAATATTTAAAATATTTAAAACATTATTATCATAACTCTTTTTGCGAAGAATTTCAACTAATTCTTGAAATTTGTTGTAATTAAATGTCGTCTGTGACACTACACACACTTCTTTTTCCGGAGAAATGGTGAATCTTTCAGCATCTTCGGCATTTTTGATCACAGTGTACGGTCCCTGACACCATCCGCAGATTCCCTGAACTTCCGGGTGATCCGGGTCACCAATGATCACAATATGGGCACCTCTGGCACTTTCTCTCTCAACGATCTTGTGGATCTTCAGCACAAAAGGACAGGTGACATCCACATACCCGAGGCCATATTTTTTAATCTTGTCATAGACTTTACGGCCGACTCCGTGGGAACGTATCACAACGGTGCCATCTTTTAAAGTGGCAAGATCCTCCTCGCTGATCACAGCCACGCCTTTTTTTTCCAGATCTGAGACGACTTCCTCATTATGGATGATCGGGCCCAGTGTGTAGATCGGTGCAGCATCGGAACCGATCAGGTCATAAACACGGTCTACTGCTCTCTGTACGCCAAAACAGAATCCGGCAGTTTCTGCAACTTTTACCTTCATCAATTCACCTTTTTCCTGTATACAGAAAGGATACTCTCAACCACTTCCTCAATCCCCATCTCTGAAGAATCAACAAGAACTGCATCCTCTGCCTGTTTAAGCGGGGAAACGGCGCGGCTCATATCTCTCTCATCTCTGTCAATGATATCTTTCAGGATCTCATCCATATCGCAGGCTTCACCCTTCTCTGTAAGTTCCAGATATCTTCTGTTTGCGCGGGTTTTGGCACTTGCAGTCAAAAAGATTTTTACTTCTGCATTGGGAAGAATAGTGGTTCCGATATCTCTTCCGTCCATAACTACATTGTTCTCGGCCGCAAGGTTGCGCTGCAGTTTCAGAAGATGCGCGCGCACTTCCGGATTGGCAGAACTTACCGATGCCATATTTCCAACCTCTTCCTTACGGAGAAATGCCGTTACATTCTTTCCATTAAGAATCACCTGCTGTTCTCCATTCTCGTAACGGATAGAAATATCTGCATCATGACATGCTTTGGAGATATTTTCATCACCGCTGATTCCTTTTTCCAGAAGATAAAATGCCATGGCCCGGTACATTGCTCCTGTATCTACATAGATAAAGGACAGCTCCTTTGCCACTTTTTTTGCAATTGTGCTTTTTCCTGCACCTGCCGGTCCGTCAATTGCAATATTAATACCCATAATCAAATGCTCCCTTCCTCTTTTCTGTTATTCGATCGCCTGTGCTGCCGCATATGCTGTAGACCACGCGATCTGAAGATTATAGCCACCGGTCACTGCATCCAGGTCAAGCACTTCGCCTGTAAAATACAGATTTTTTACTTTTTTGGATTCCATCGTGGATGGCTGTATCTCTTTTACTGACACACCGCCTCTTGTGATGATCGCTTCCTTAAACTCTCCCATTCCCGTGATCGTAAATGGAAAAGCTTTGATCAGACGGCCAAAAGCCTGACGCTCTTCCCTGGAGATCTCATGTACCGGTTTTTCCCCGGGGATACCGCCAATTTCGATCATGATCGGAGTCAGAGAAGACGGAAAAAGAACACCGATCACATTTTTAAATTGCTTGTTATGATTTGCATCAAATTCACGCAGGATCCGGGCGTCAAGCTGTTCTGCATCAAGCGCCGGCTTCAGATCCAGGAAAGCCTCCAAAGGCTCCTTTTCCAGCTTTTTGCCGATCTGGGCACTGGCGGAAAGGATCAGCGGTCCTGTCACTCCGAAATGAGTAAACATCATCTCGCCGAAATCTTTATAGAGAACTTTTTTGCCGGATTTTACTGTAAGCTCCACATTCCGAAGGGAAAGGCCCTGAAGTTTGGAGACATAATCTTCTTTTGCCACCAGTGGTACCAGTGATGGTGACTGGGAAACAACTTTATGTCCCGTTTCAGCAGCAAAACGATATCCATCTCCTGTGGAACCTGTGGACGGGTAGGAAAGCCCTCCTGTGGCAACTACCACAGTATCCGCTTCAAAAAAGGTACCGTCCGAAAGTAATACACCGGTAACTTTTTCATCCTGTGTACAAACTTCCTTTACCTCTGTATGAAGATGGATCTGCGCTCCGGATTTTTTCAGTTCCCGCTCAAGCGCACGGATAATATCTGATGAATGATCCGATACCGGAAAAACCCGGTTTCCACGCTCTGTTTTCAGCGGCACTCCTGCCTCCTCAAAAAATTCCATCACATCTCTGCTTCCATAGGTGTAGAAAGCACTGTAAAGAAATTTGCGGTTTGACATCACTGCCGGAAAAAGTTCTTCGGTATCGGAATCATTGGTGACGTTGCATCGTCCCTTTCCGGTGATGAAAAGCTTTTTTCCGAGTTTCTCATTTTTTTCCAGTATGTGAACCTGGTGTCCTCTGCGCGCAGCATATACACCGCAGAGCATTCCGGCGGCACCGCCGCCTATGATCGCAACTTTGGACATTACCTGTTATCCTGCCTTTTTTATCTTTTTTATGCACAAAGGAGCCTGCATACAGCAAGCTCCTTTTCCTGTTTTGAAATGCATCTGCATTTCTATGTGTGCTTTATACCGGGTATGCGCCGTTCTTGGTATCTGCTACAGTCTCATCAACTTTTGTCTTCTGAGCCTGGCGATATTTAAAGAAGTCCATGGCAACCTGCGGGAACAGTGCATATGTGAGAACATCCTCATCCTGCTCCTTGTACTGTACCATCTCGCTCTCAAGCTTATCAAGCTCATCCTCCAGAAGATCTGCCGGACGGCATGTGATCGGTTCAATATCTCCGATACATTTTTTCTGTACTTCCGGATTGAACGGTCTGGCTGTTGCGCCATACTTACCACTTAACACGTCTTTTGTCTCTTTTGTGACAACCTTGTAACGCTCGCCCATGATCACGTTAAATACAGCCTGTGTACCAACGATCTGAGAGGACGGTGTAACAAGCGGTGGCTCACCAAGGTCTTTACGTACACGCGGAACTTCCTCAAGTACTTCGTAGAATTTATCCTCGGCATGCTGCTCTTTCAGCTGTGATGTCAGGTTGGAAAGCATTCCGCCTGGTACCTGATACAGAAGAGTCTTGATGTTTACACCAAGGTTCTTCGGATTGAGAAGACCTGTATCAAGAGCCTCATCACGCATCGGACGGAAGTAGTCAGCGATCTCAGCGAGAAGCTGCTGATCAAATCCTGTATCATATGGTGTTCCCTTGAAGGTCTCAACCATAACCTCTGTTGCCGGCTGGGATGTTCCAAGCGCAAATGGTGACATAGCTGTGTCGATGATGTCAACGCCAGCCTCTACTGCTTTCATGTATGTCATGGAAGCAACACCGGATGTATAGTGAGAATGAAGATCGATCGGGATCTTAACAGTCTCTTTGAGAGCCTGAACAAGCTCTGTAGCCTTGTACGGAACAAGAAGTCCTGCCATATCTTTGATACAGATGGAATCTGCACCCATATCCTCGATACGTTTTGCAAGGTCTGTCCAGTAATCCAGTGTGTAAGCATCTCCAAGTGTGTAAGCCATTGCAACCTGTGCATGTGCTTTTTCCTTGTTTGCTGCCTTTACAGCTGTCTGAAGGTTACGAAGGTCATTCATACAGTCAAAGATACGAATGATATCGATACCGTTAGCTGCGGATTTCTGTACAAAATATTCTACTACATCATCTGCATATGGACGATATCCAAGGATATTCTGTCCACGGAACAGCATCTGAAGTTTTGTATTTTTGAAGCCGTCGCGAAGCTTACGAAGTCTTTCCCACGGATCCTCTTTCAGGAAACGTAAGGAAGCATCGAAAGTAGCACCGCCCCAGCACTCTACTGCATAGTAGCCGACTTTATCAAGCTTCTCAATGATCGGAAGCATCTGCTCTGTGCTCATACGTGTAGCGATCAGGGACTGATGAGCGTCACGCAGGATCGTTTCCACAACTTTCACAGGTTTTTTCTCTATTTCTGCCATAATTATTCTCCTTACAAAATTTTATAAGACAATGGGTTAGACGCCAAAGATCGCCATGAATGTACCGGCAGCAACCGCTGTACCGATAACACCAGCAACGTTCGGTCCCATCGCATGCATCAGCAGGAAGTTTGTAGGATCTGCCTCAGCACCAACCTTCTGGGATACACGGGCTGCCATAGGAACGGCAGAAACACCGGCTGATCCGATCAGAGGATTGATCTTTCCGTGAGTAACCTTGCAGAGAAGCTTACCAAGCATAACACCACCAAAAGTACCGCAGGCAAAGGCAACAAGACCAAGAACTACGATCTTCAGTGTATCTACGTTCAGGAACGCCTCAGCACTTGTGGAAGCACCTACAGATGTTCCGAGAAGGATTACTACGATGTACATAAGAGCGTTGGAAGCTGTTTCAGAAAGCTGTTTAACAACTCCGGACTCACGGAACAGGTTTCCGAGCATCAGCATACCAACAAGGGGAGCTGTTGTCGGAAGGATCAGGCAAACAACGATTGTGATAACGATCGGGAAAAGGATCTTCTCAAGTTTTGTAACAGGACGGAGCTGCGCCATTTTGATCTTACGCTCTTTCTCTGTTGTGAAAGCCTTCATGATCGGAGGCTGGATGATCGGTACCAGGGACATATAGGAATATGCTGCTACTGCGATCGGTCCCATAAGAGAAGACTGTCCAAGCTTACCTGCAAGGAAAATGGAAGTCGGGCCGTCAGCACCACCGATGATAGAGATCGCTGCTGCTGCTTTACCATTAAATCCAAGGAAAATTGCAAGGAAGTATGCAAGGTAAATACCAAGCTGTGCAGCTGCTCCCATCAGGAAGCTGATCGGGTTTGCAATCAGCGGACCGAAGTCTGTCATCGCACCGACACCCAGGAAGATCAGTGAAGGAAGAATACTCCACTCATCCATTAAGTAAAAATAATGAAGAAGTCCGCCAACGCCATTGGATGAATCCTCAATGCTCAGCATAATGTCCGGATAAATATTTACCAGAAGCATACCAAAAGCGATCGGAACCAACAGCAGCGGCTCAAAACCATGTTTAATGGCAAGATATAAGAACACACATGCCACTGCGATCATCAGGTAGTTTCCCCAGGTAAGGTTGAAAAATGCTGTCTGATGGATCAGGTTTGACAGGGTATTTGTTACATAAGACATTTGTCTACCTCCTGTTTAGTTCATTGTTGCAAGAGTATCTCCATTTTCAACGGCAGCACCCTCTGCAACATCGATGCTGGCGATTGTTCCATCCTGAGGAGCAACAACCGGGATCTCCATCTTCATGGACTCAACGATCACTACGCTGTCACCAGCTTTTACGCTCTGTCCAACAGATGCAACGATTTTTACAACTTTTCCAGGAACGGCTGCGGAAACCTTAACAGAACCTGCGCCTGCTGCCGGTGCTGCTGCCTTAGGTGCTGCTGCCGGTGCTGCCTTAGGTGCCGGTGCTGCTGCCTTAGGTGCTGCTGCAACTGGAGCTGCTGCGTTTCCGTTCTCTTCTACAGTAACTTCATATGCTGTTCCGTTAACAGTAATTGTATAACTCTTCATTTTAAAATCCTCCTAAATAATGATTATCTTTTTCTGCGGTTGATCTTACGGATGGAGCGGACTACAAATCCGTCTGTGCTTGTCTTTCCTTCAGAAGCAGCAATCGCTGCTGCAATCACGGCAACAAGCTCATCATCATCTGTAACATCCTCTACGACTGGCTCAGCAACTGGTGCTGCAGCGGCTGGTGCCGGTGCTGCTGCTGCCGGTGCCGGTGCGCTCTCTTTTTTCTTTCCTTCCACAAGGCCAGGAATATATTTGAAAAGAGAGATCACAAAGATCAGGAATGCCAGGATCACAAATACGGTACCAAGACCCATCAGTGTGTTCAGGGCTGCCTTCTCCATATTCTGTGCCAGTGTATAATTCACATCAACAGTAAGAGAAGTCGGTGTTCCTGATTTATCAAATACATAAGTGAAATTCGCTTTGTTTTTCTCGAAGGATACCGGAACAACAACGGTATACTGATCATCGGAATACTCCACTGTGATATCTTTCTCCTCGATATCACCTTTTTTCTCACCAAGCTCTTCTCTGGAGCCATCCCATGCACTTGCAGCACTCTGTGTGAAAGCATCCTCTGATTCCAGATATCCCTGGATATCATCCTCGGACATTGCGATGATCGCATCCGTCAGGCCCTTGGTTGTTGTGACAAGCTGACTCTTTACAGAATCATCAATCTCATCAGCAGCCCATGCAGTAGCTGTGCATCCGATCAGAAGTGCAGCTACGCAAAGAAGTGCCATGCAGACAGAAGAGATCTTTTTATAAAACTGTCTCATACGCTCACCTCACTTAGACTGTTCCATGCTTTTTGGATGGACGGTCTTCCCTTTTTGTGAACAGCATCTCAAAAGCACCGATTACATATTTTCTTGTATCTTCTGCTTTGATCACAGTATCCACATATCCTCTTGCTGCTGCAGATGCGATACCGTTCTGGAGTTCTTTGTACTCAGCTGCCTTCTCATTCAGTGTAGAAGCGTCAGCTCCCTCATACATGATCTTTGCTGCAAGGGAAGCATCCATCATACCGATCTCAGCTGTATCCCATGCATAAACCATATCTGCTCCGACAGATTTGCTGTTCATGGCAACGTATGCAGTTCCGTATGCTTTACCAATTACAACATTTACCTTCGGTACAGTCGCAGATGCAAAAGCATGTACCATCTCACCCACAGATTTAGCCATCATCTTCTCATTGCAGAGTGTAGCTTTAAATCCTGTTACATTAGTAAGAGTAAGTACCGGAATCTCAAAAGCATCACAGAATTTTACGAAGTCTGCTGCTTTTCTTGCACCTCTTGCAGAAAGAGTTCCGTCGGAAATCTCTGTCTTATTGCCATCAGCATCGTAAGATTCGCTTCTGTTTGCAACAGCGCCAACGGTAGCTCCGTTCAGACGAAGGAAGCCTGTTACGACATCCTGGCCGTAAGCTGCCTTTGTTTCAAAAAACTCACCATTATCAGCGATTCTTGAAAGCGCAATAGCTGTGTCGCCTGTGCAGCCTGCAATATCATCACATACTCTGTTCAGGTCATCTGTGCATTCCTTGAAGCTGTCATTGTCTTCATTGTTCTCTGGAAGCATGCTGACCAGTGTACGGATCTGTCCAAGGATCTCCTCTTCTGTTCCGATGCCGTCAACAAGTCCTGTCTCCTCGCTCTGGAACTGTGCGGAAGCTGAATCGCATTTTTCCACTCTGTTTCCTTCCAGTGCATTTGGAGTGTTTACAAACAGTCTGCCCTTCTTCTCCTCTACAAATGTAAAGTCTGTAAGAGCCGGTACAACTGCCATTCCACCGCCGCATGTTCCGAAAACAGCAGTGATCTGTGGAATAACACCGGATGCCAGTGTCTGTTTCAGATAGATCTCACCAAATGCCTCAAGTGCATCGGTAGCCTCCTGAAGACGAAGTCCCGCACAGTCTACAAGACCGATAACCGGTGCTCCAACTTTCAGAGCGAGATCATAAATTTTGGCGATCTTTTTGGCATGCATCTCACCAACTGTTCCGTTCAGTACAGATGCATCCTGGCTGTATACATACACCAGACTGCCGTCAATCACACCATATCCGGTGATCACACCGTCTGAAGGTGCTTTTTTTTCAGTCATGTTGAAATCCGTAGCTCTGGCTGTGACAGCCTGTCCGATCTCAACAAAACTGTTGGCGTCAAGCAGGGAATCGATCCTTGCAGCCGCTACGCTTTGTGTCGCATTACTCATTATACTATGCCCTCCATTTTTTTATTAATATAACCAAAAATTCAGCCGAGTATAATTGTACCTTTTTTTTGCAGAAAATTCAATACTTTTCGTCACGAACGTTAAAAAATTAACCCCTGACATATGCCAGGGGTCGCTAAATTAATGGAAATAATCCTTAAATACTTTATCCACATACCATTTATAGGTAATTCTGTCGATTTTGTCATCGGCGGTTACAAGGCAGGAAAGGAGTTCTTTTCCGTTGAGCTTTGCATGGAGTGTACCGATCTTCTGGTTTTTCTGTATTGGTGCCGGGAGCTTATCCGGAAGCTCCGTTTCCCATGTGATCGTTTCTGTTTTTTTCAGAAGATATCTTTTCTCACGATCTTTTTCAGAAAGTACTGCGTGTATTTTCAGCATAACCTGTTTGGGAGGATATCCGGAATGATCGGACTTTTGCGGATATGGATCTTCTTTTCCCGGTGCTGCTTCTGTTACCGGGATCTCAGGCAGCTGCGGAAGCTCCGGCAGCATCATATACTGATAATTTTCCCTGCCATAGGAAAGGAGCTTCTTAGTATCGCTCCATTTATAATTTTTATTTCCGGGCCATCCGCATCCCAGAAGAGCCACGATAAATAATCGCTCGTCCTGTCGGACTGCGCAGACATAACAATATCCGGCATTTCCTGTAAATCCTGTTTTTCCGGAGATCACTCCTGTTTCCATATCCAGGAAAGCATTGGTATTATGTACCGAATAATGCTTTTTTCCTGAGATATCCGTGAAAGTATAATCTCTAGTCTGGGTAATATGGACAAATGTTGCATTTTTTATTGCATACGCCATGATCAAGGCAAGATCCCGGGCTGTTGTATGATGGATACCGCCTTCATCTTCTCCATCCAGACCATTGGGTGTAACAAAATGTGTGTCCTTACATCCCAGCTCTTTTGCTTTTTCATTCATCTTCTCTGCAAAACCTTCTACGGAGCCACCGATATGTTCCGCGATGGCCACTGCGGAATCATTATGGCTTTTCAGCATCAGTGAATAGAGAAGATCCTCCAGATAAAACTGCTGGCCTTCCCGCATGCCAAGACGTGTCTGTGGCTGAGATGCCGCATTCCCGGAAACCTGTACGTAATCATCTCCCTTTGCCAGCTCCAGAGCAAGAATACAGGTCATTACCTTTGTGGTGCTGGCATTCGGCCGTCCTTTGTATGCTTCTTTTCCGTACAGCACACGGCCGTTCTCCCCATCCATAAGAACTGCAGAAAGTGCATATAGATTTTCGTCATCTGCCGCCTTTACCGGAAAGATCTGACAAATAATAAGGACCGCTGTCACCAGCACGACAGCGGCCATACGCCGTTTGCTCATAATGCATCACCCCGTACACGGTTCATATAACTGTTTACAGTAACTGTTATATTTAATTTTATGCGGGGATAGCATTCAGATATCACTTGTATCTGTTGTCTGCCGGGATCGATCATCCGTTAAAGGTCAGATCCCATCTGTCAGAAAGATGTCCTGGCCTGACTGCAAGTGCAGCAAGCTCTTCCAGCATATCTGGCGCCTTGGCAAGCGCCTCTTCCATCAGACTGTCCAGTTTAAGAAGCTCCTCCTTACAGTCGATCTCTGGCTCCGGGCTCATAAAAAATTCGGTAATAAACGCAGATATCTTTTTTCCTGCGGGGGAAAGGGCATGTTCCGAAAGGCGTCTCTTCCTTCCTCCATCATCACATACCAAAATACAGGTGAATATCTTCATCATTTTCAATGACAGATAAATGTTCCAGGTACGGATCGCCGGCAATACCTGGTGGATCGTCCATGCACTGAGAAAACTGGCACGGATCCCATGAGACGGATAAAAACGCAATGGATCTTTGCCGGTTTCATACATCAGCATGCGATCAAATTCCTTCTCAAAGAGCGTATGTGAGACTTTCCCCTCGGCAGCTACCTGATTGACGTAAGGATGACAGGTAGAATCCAGGATATAATGACATCCGAACCCCAGCAGGTAAGCCATCAGTGCAGGATTTTTTTCCTCCCGGACCTTCGCCATGCCCTTTTCAAAGAATTCTCTTGCTTTCCGTCCATGCATCTGCACTCCGTACTGTGTCACCGGATTTTTGGATATAAAATAATAAAACAGGATATCCGGACCATGCTGTCCGATCCGGTACAGATTTCCGTTGCTTCGGATCAGATGCTGTAATTTTGCGGAAAGTTTCCGGTAAACCCTTTTTCCAAAAAGATCATGTGCGTATGTTGTGGGCATTTTCGTCACTCCTCTTCTGTTTTCTGATCTGTCCGACAGGTCCCGTCAGCCGGCATCTGTCCGTGTTATTTGTTATACGTCCAGCTTCAGCTGGATCTCTTCCTCTGCTTCCGCCTTGAAATCCTCCAGCTGGACCGGATCCATTTCCGGAAGGTCTTCCAGCCCCTGGACACCAAAGCAGCGCAGAAATTCTTCGGTGGTTCCCAGGAGGATCGGGCGACCCGGAGCATCCAGACGTCCAAGTTCTCTCACCAGATCATAATCCATCAGTTTATTGATGGCATGATCACATTTTACCCCTCGGATCTTTTCAATCTCTGCTTTTGTAACGGGCTGTTTGTAGGCAATGATCGAAAGGGTTTCAAGCATAACGTCTGTCAGCGTGGGTTTCTTTGGCTGCGCTGCGATCCGGATAAGAGAATCATAGTATTCTTTTTTTGTACAAAGCTGAAAGGAGTTTTCGAGCTCTATGATCTGGATCCCCCGCTCTTCTTCCTGATAACGAATCATCATATTTCGGATGATATTTTCCGTTGTTGTCGGATCCTGACGGATCGCTCTGGCAATACGGGGTAATTCCACTGCTTCTCCCATTGCAAACAGGATGGCTTCGATTTCTCCTTCAATTCGTTTGATTTCCACTTATTGTCCTCATTCCTACTATATTATTCATCTGCGAACTCTGTCAGATTCTTCCATGTGTCCGGATCCGTGATAACTTCCACATGAATATCATCAAAAAGATCTTCCTGTTCTGCATGAACATGTCCCATCTTCATCAGTTCCAGAATCGCCAGAAAGGTCACGATCAGCTGTATTTTGGAATGCTGGTTTTCCATCAGCCTGCGAAAGCTGAATTTCCGGTGAGCTTTTGCATATTCCTTCATTTCCAGCAATTTATCGGAAAGTGATATTTCCTCTTTTTCGATCCTTCCGAATTTACTTCGGATCGGATCGATCTTATTTTCCTGTCTGCGGATCAAAGCCTGATAGATTGCACTCATCCGCTCCAGTGTCAGACCCCGGAGAAGTTCCTGGGGATCAGACGGTGGAGTATACTGCAGCACTTCTTCCGGAAGATCCTGTTTTCGGTAATAAACCCCTGCCGCATCTCCAAGCCTGTCCCGTAATTCATAGGACATATATTTGTACATCTTATATTCCAGCAGCTTCTGCACAAGCTCTGCTCTGGGGTCCTCCTCTTCTCCTTCCTCATTCACTTCTTTCGGAAGAAGCATTTTACATTTGATATCCAGAAGAGTAGCTGCCATGACAAGAAATTCACTCATGATCCCCAGATCTTCTTTTTCCATGGAATGCAGATATTCCATATACTGATCTGTGATCTCCACAATAGGAATATCATAGATATCGATCTTGTTTTTGTCGATCAGGTGAAGCAGAAGATCCAGCGGGCCTTCAAATACATTCAGCTTAACAGATAATGCCATAGGGTTTCCTCATTTCATTTTTTCGGAAGGTTTTATATCGATCACCAGCAGTTCCCTTGGATTATGGATCCGAAGGGGGATGGTATGTTCTCCAAGTCCAGCACTGACGATCATATGCTGATCCCCTTTGTGAAAGTCTCCACAGCAAAACGGTGGAAGGAACAGATATTGAGGAGATGAAAGGCCGTAATGTTCACTGAGGCGGACAACGCCTCCGTGATAGTGTCCGGACAGGATCAGATCCGCGCCCCATTCAAAATAGGTTTTTCCGTATTTTGGATTATGTGCCAGCAGGATCTGCATCCCTTTATCTTCAGGTTTTCCGATCAGTTCTTCCATCACTTCTTTTTTCAGCTTCGGTGATCTCGGCTTGTGATAATATTCGATGGGAAGCTCCAGGCCCCAGAAACAGAAACGCTCTCCCTTCAGGACCATAGCTTCATGTCCGTTCCTTAAAATATGCACACCAGCTTTTTTCAGTGCCTTTTCATATTTCGCATAATATGGCCGATATTCTTCGGAAAGGAACATTTTATATTCATGATTACCAAGTGCATAATACACGGGAAAATCCCCTGCAAGCTCTGTCAGCAGCTTACATGCAGTTACCAGAGTATCCGTTTCTGTACGTACAGCCATGTCGCCGGCAGAAAGTATCACGTCCGGAGCAAGCTTTCGGATCGTCTCTGTCAGCCGTATATTGTCTTTTCCGTAGGATATCCCGTGAAGATCCGCAAGAAGGATCATCCGCACGCCCTGTGGAGCATGAATCTTGTCCATATAGATCTCATATTGTTTGATTCTGAATTTTTTCATATTATTTTCCAAATCCGCAGTTTGGGAAAGTACAAACCGGACAGTTCAGACAAAGTCCGCCCTCTCCCAGCCTGGCGATCTCCTCTGCCTTGATCTCATCATCCGCCATTACTCTGGGCAGGATCAGATCAAATACCGTTCTTTTTGCGTACATGACGCAGCCCGGAAGTCCAAGTACCGGTATGGATCTTCCGTTCCTCTCAAGATATGCCACAAGCAGCATAGCTCCCGGAAGTACAGGTGCTCCATAGGTTACGATCTTTGCTCCGGTATCCCGGATCCCGCCCGGAGTACGATCATCGGGATCCACACTCATTCCGCCAGTACAGATGATCAGATCTGCTCCTGCATCTGCGAAAGAAAGAATTGCCTTTGTGATCTCTTCCTTATCATCTCCCGGCATCACCTGGCCTGTCACCTCTGTCGGAAACCCGGAAAGCTTTTCCCGGAGTACCGGTGTGAAGGTATCCTGGATCAGTCCTTTTTTGATCTCACTCCCGGTTGTGACGATCCCTACTTTTTTCTGCTGGTAAGGGAGAATGTCAAAGATCGGAAGATTTCCTGCTGCCTTCTCTGCTGCATCCATTTTCTCTTTCTCGATCACAAGCGGAATGATCCTGGTTCCTGCAACCTTATCACCTTTTTTTATCGGAAAATCGCCATGTCTGGAAGCAATCATCATTTCTCCCAGAGAATTCACAGCCACAAGTGCATCACGACGTATTTTCAGAATACCATCGATCTTTGATACCACCTCGATCTTACCTTCTTTGATCTCAGTTCCATGTACTTTGGAAGAGTTTCCGGCACAGATTTTGTAAAGGATCTCTGCAGCTTCATTTTCGTGAAGAATCCCCGATTTTTTCTCCCACACAAAAAGGTGTTCTTTTCCTACAGAGAGCAGCAGTGGTATATCTTCTTCTTTCACTACATGCCCCTTTTTGAAAAGAACGCCTTTTTTCTCATCTTTTATGATCTGCGTGATATCATGGCACAGAATGTGTCCCACTGCATCTTCTGTTCTGATCTCTTTCATCCAAAATCCCTTCCCTGTTCTGTTATTTCTTCAATCCGTTGTATTATACATCCAGTCTGCCCTTTTTGTCAAAATATGTTGCAGGCATCACAAAAGAAATGCCTGACAGGTTCTTTCCAGCCAGTCATGGTATCCGGCCTTTTTTATTGTTTCCCCGTACAGGATATCCAGACTACCGATCTTTTTCCCATCCTGATAGTATTCCTGTGCCCCTGCTTTCTGCCCTTTTTTCACCGGCGCACTTTGTTCTTTGGGAAGGATCAACTTTTTCTTAACATTGTCAGGTTTCGTTCCATCTGTGCTGATATATCGGAATTTCCCTCTATATACAAGCGGAACCTGCTCTTTGACTCCTTTGCGGAGCTTCATAGGTTTCAGTGGCTCCAGAGCATCATCCAGATACAATGTGCATTTAGAAAAGCCGTAATTTAAAAGAGCTGCTGCATCCCGGAATCTTGTTTTCGGGTCCGGTGCGGCCATCACTGAGGCGATCAGTGTGATCCCGTTTCGTTCTGCCACAGCACTGAGACAGTATTTTGCAATACTGGTGCTGCCCGTTTTAAGTCCCATACACCCCTCATAGCTGCGCAGCAGTTTATTTGTGTTGGTCAGTGTAAATTTCGAGGATCCTTTTCTGGTAACGTGTGTGATATCCTCCATCCAGACAGATGAATATGTAAGAACTTCCGGATATCTGCTGATGAGCTCCCTGCTCATAAGTGCAATGTCATAGGGAGTTGTATAATGCTCCTGTGATTCCGTCAGCCCGCAGCAATCCACAAAATGGGTATTTTTCATTCCAAGATCCTTCGCCCTCTCGTTCATCCTCTCCACAAAGGCTTGTTCTGTTCCCGCAACATGCTCCGCCATAGCTACGCTGGCATCATTTCCGGAAGCGATCACAATACATTTGATCATGGTTTCTGCAGTCTGCTTTTCTCCTTCTTCCAGAAATACCTGAGACCCTCCCATGGATCTGGCATAAGCACTGGTGGTAATGCTATCCTCCAGATGCAGGGTTCCCTCACGGATAGCATCAAAGATCAGGATCAATGTCATGATCTTTGTAATACTGGCCGGGCTTCTTCGAGTGTCAGGATCCCTGGAATAGATCACGGTACCGGTTTCTTTTTCCATAAGGACTGCACCCGGCGCTTCGATCAGCTGCTGTGCTTTTCCACTATCTTCCGTTTCTCCCCTGACACTAATGGGTGTCAGAGCCAGGCATAAGACTAAAATACAGATCAAAAGACTTTCCGGAACACTTCTGTTCATAAGCTCACTCCTGCCGCAAACATCTCTGTTCTATTGTAAAAGCTTTCCTGAAAGATTATTCCTGAAATTCTGAAAAAGCATAGATTCCGGTCCGTATTCCTATATCTTTCACTCTGCATCGCTTTGCTTTTTCAGTTCTTCGTCATACAGCTTAACACCTGTTTCACAATTTCCAGCAGCATATTTTCTTGCATAATTCGCTGCATCGATCGCCTCAGATGCATTGTTACATTCTCTGGTGATCAGATAGATCCCAGTGCGGACACAGAGCTCCATATCCGGATATTTCTCTTTCATCTGCCGTAAGAACTCCTGATTGGTCTTTAAAACAGATGTTTCCGGATCAACATCCATATCACATGGAGTGAAAAGGATAAAATGATCAGAGATCGCCCTGGTAAAATATACATCCATATCTGTTTTTAGAACGCTTATCACATACTCGGAAAACTGCCGCAGGATCTGATCTCCCACACGATATCCGTATTTTGCATTAATACGTTTAAATTTTTCAAAATCGGTATATATCACTGCATGTCCCGGCCCGTAACCTCCGATCAGCATTTTCTCCACATTTTCGCGAAATCTTGAAAAAGAAGACAATCCGGTAAGCTGATCCCGTCCGGATTCTGCAGCAATGCTACGATAAGCACTGTTAAATGCTTGGTTCTTGGCATAATGCGCAGAAATGATCTTGGTCACTTCTCCCAATAGCTTACGATCTTCTCTGGACCAGAGCCTTTTTTCCTGGCAGGTCACGTATGCAATGGCCCCTGTATAGCTTCCCTCACAGTACATGGCAGCACAGACTACGGTTTTTGCTCCGCACTGTAACACATTCTTTCTTCTCTGTTCCGAATATTCAGCCAGATCATTCTCCTGAATCACCACAGTACCATATTCATCATTGTGGCGAAACAATGTGATAAAATCACTTTTTGAAAAATGTATCTCATCTATCAAAAGCCTGTATTCTTCTTCCGAAACCCATTGAAAAACCCTGTTTATTTTCTGCTCTGCCACCTTGGTATGCAGGACTGTGATCCGGTTAAGCCGGAATTTCAGACCGATCACTTTCATCAGAAGTTCAATCGCTGCCTGAAAGCTGCTCATTTTTTCAAATATTTCAAATGCAGTAGAA
The DNA here is from genome assembly GCF_003479245.1 of Ruminococcus sp. AF17-12. Lineage (NCBI taxonomy): Bacteria > Bacillati > Bacillota > Clostridia > Eubacteriales > Oscillospiraceae > Ruminococcus > Ruminococcus sp. AF17-12. Next base: position 118,907 of record NZ_QUGY01000011.1, on the reverse strand, counting down.
ACAATATCATTATGAAGATATCTGGCATCTATCTCAACACCCTCGTATAATTCCTGCTTTTCCTCTGTCTTATCCTCAAAACGTCTCAGATTATCACAGAAAGCATAGCGGTTTTTTCCATTTTTCTTTGCCTGGTAAAGTGCCCAGTCTGCATTTTCAAAGAGCTGCTGATATGTATATCCGGAAACATTTTCCGGAAGAAAGCAGATCCCCACACTGCAGGTTGCCAGATACGTGGTTCCCGGAAATTTAAGTTTCTGCACTTCCCGTATCAGTTTTCCTGCCTTTTTCATGATCGCTGCATGGCTGATATCCTTCAAAAGGATCACAAATTCATCGCCACCCAGACGCATGATCACATCATTAATGTCGAACAAAGCCACAAACAGCTCCGCAAAACGTTTCAGGACTTCATCACCGAACATATGTCCGTAAGTATCATTTACATTTTTAAAATAATCTACATCAAGCACCATCATCCCACATCCTGCATAGGGATTTCTGGATGCAAGGTATTCATCGATCAGTTCTTTTCCGAAAAAGCGGTTATACACTCCGGTCAGAGGATCTTTCTGGGCACGTTCCTCAAGAAATTCTTCCTGCAGCTTCTCCCTGGTGATATCTCTGGAGCTTCCTATGAAATAATGATATCCGGTATTTTTATCCTGTGCTATAAATCCCCGTACTGTCAGAAGACTCGCATTACCGTCTTTATTGATACACCGCACTTCTATCGTCCCGCCTTCCCGGGATGTCAGAAAATCCGTCAGGTACTTCCAGTCGTCTTTATAAACATTGCTGTATTTCTGTCCACTGGTCTTAAAATCCGTAATATTTTTTACAGGTCTCAGGTATTCATCCAAACGTTCATATATATCCGTCTCCTGACAGTACTGAAAAAGCTTCAGTGTAGTATTTCGATAAATGCAAGCGTATTTTTCCAATGTATCCCGAATATCAAAAACGGGATTTTTTTCGTCTGTTTTCATCATCGACCTCCCAGAGAGTTCTTGAGTTCACAGTATTTGTAAAAAAGTATACCATATCTTTGGGTATATATGTAGTTCTTTTATTTCTTTTTACAGTTTGTTTTTTACTATATAAAATACGCTGCGGAGGGCAGGATTACTCCTGCCCTACTGTCTTTTTTCATGAAAATGATACTGGTATGGTATTTTTTATGCTGTCATTGTGGGAATATCGATCATATCTGGATTTCTCATTTACAAAAGTCAGCGATGCATTTTTGTTTTGCATTGTCAGAGCAGCCGTACCGGAAGCAATCTTCCGGGGATCTGTACCATATGCAGGTGCAGCGCCTTTTATGATGCGGACATTCTCTGTATTTGCCCGTACATCTTTCAGATAGTAGCGTAGTACCGGTTTTTCCCAGACCGTATACTGCCCCAGCGGGATATTCCTGAGAGTGACCGATAATGTTGCATAGCCATTTTTATCGGTTTCATAGCTTCCTCTGGTAAAGGTCACATAATCCTCATATCTGTGAGGATTTCCGGATAGATCCGTACCTTCTGCCACAAAGGAAAAGGTTGGATTTCCATGAGCCCAGGTAATATCCTCCTCTTTGATCTTTTTTATGATGGTGATATTTCCCAGCGGAAGTGTTACCGGAGTATTCTCTGCTTTCAGATCCACAGTATCCGTATCTGTATTTTCTTTTTTCTGGAAGATTACCTCCTTTTCGTATTTGCCAGTATAGTTTTCCGGATTTTTTGTTTCCACTACTTTGAACCTTCCCTGATTGTCATCTGTGAGCACCAGCTCTTCCGTAGAGTACCATCCGGTTTCTCCGTCAAACTTCAGGATGCTCTGCCCGCCCAGAGTATTCTGGTAAGTCTGCTTCCCTCTATTCCACTGAAGCACGGTAAATTCAGCATCTTCCAGAACTTCCCCGGTATAGATGTCTGTTTTTCTCAGACGGATCACCCCTTTATATTCCTTTTCCTTTTCATTGACAACTTCAAAGGAAAGGCGTGCATCCTTGTCTGTGATATTCACCTCTTCTTCCCAGCTTCCTGTATATCCGGGCGGAGTCTTTGTTTCCGCGATCTTATATTTTCCCTCATTATCCGAAGTCTTCAAAAGTTCACCACTTACATAAAGTTCACTGGAGATGTCATAATCCAGAAGAGTTCCTTTTTCTTTATAGGCTTTTTTTGCTGCACTGTATTCATAAAGTGTAAATTCCGCACCCTTCAGGACCTCACCGGTCTTCGCATCGATCTTACGAACCTCTATCCTTCGTTTTTCGTTCTGGTAGTTCACTGCTTCAAACAGGAATTCCTGCTTTTCTCCCGGCTTTTCCAGCGTAAAATTCTTCTGCCAGTTTCCGGTGTAATTGGGAGGAGCTTTTGTCTCACGCACACGGAATTTTCCCTGATTGTCTTCGGTATAATTAAATTTTCCGGAGTTATAGGTACGTTTCTGTCCATCATAAGTCAGTTTTTTTAAGGTTACATAGCTTTTGCTTTTTTTACTCCACTGATACAGGGTAAATTCAGCTCCTGCCAGTGGATCACCGGTATTTCCGTCTTTCTTTCTGATGGATACTGTTCCGCTGATATCCATGATATCCGTTACGTTAACGGTTGTTGTCTTTCCACCGGTTACTGTAAGATTTTTGATAACGGTGTTCAGCTTGTATCCGGCAGCAGTTTTCGTTTCTTTCACATAATATTTTCCGGGAACTAGTTTTGAAAAAAGGATCTCTCCACCGGCGTTTGTTGTTCCGGTTGAAACCTTCTGATCCTTACTGTACATAGTCCGGTATCCGGAGGTCAGAGCTTCTGCTGCAAACAGTCCGTACTGCGCTCCCTGGATCAGTTTTCCCGTGTTGGGTTCCTTCTTGACCAGCTTTGCATTGCCGTAAACCGATGGCTTTACTGAAAACGAAAGGCTTCCTCTTGTTCCCTGGTATACGTAAGCGCCAAAATCCTGTACTCCATCTTTTCCCGCCTGGGCACTTCCGTCAACCAGGATATAGGAAACCGGCTGAAGCAGCATTTTGCAGGAAAACTTCTTTGTTGCAGATGCATTTAACGGAAAGATCAGAAAAAAATATGCCCCATCCTTAAGGCTCAGGCTTGTCCCCGACATCATTTTGGGATTAGTTTTGTGTGAATTATAATCCGCTGCGCTCGTCCAGTAGGCCAGCTGCCATTTTTCTGCGGCTCCTCTTGTTATGGTGATCCCGTTTTCTGCTTTTGCTCCATCTGTTACTTTCATAAGAGTACTCATCTGAAATCCGTCTTTCATACTGTCCGGAACAAAGGGAAAACCTGCAGGTCTGCTTCGGAATACACTTAACGGGATCGTCTTTCCGGATGCTGCTGCCCAGGAACCGTCTTCAGAAACATAAACGGCTGCCTTGTTTCTTGCAGGGATCGTCAATGTCTGGATCTTATCGATCAGACGGTTTATCCCTGTATGTTCTACTTCTGCTGCTGTGGCATATCCACAGTCATTAAAGTATACCTTTGACAGCGCAATATGCGTAAATACATAACGGTTCTGCCATTTTGACCAGTCTATGTGACTGCAGGAGGGGTCGTATCCGGTTCCCAGATCCCCCGGTCCTCCGTAACCAAAGTACAAAAGCTTCTGGATCACAGAATTAGTCAGTGCTTTTACTGCCTCATTCTTCAGCGTCATACTGTCCAGTCCATCCTGAGTTGCTTTCAGGCAATACAGAGGTGAAACCTTTTCCTCTCCTGTATCATCAATATAATGTACAGAACGATACGTACATCCCATACGGGTTTTATTTCCGGAACCAAGAAAATCATTGGCAGCTGTCCAGATCTCATCGCAGTAAACCCTGGTCCAGCTGTCCAGATAATACTGGGACGGGGAAAGTGCTGTAGCTGCGATAGCATCCTCTCCTTCTGAGATTACTTCCGCACTGCCAGCTTCCCGGAACTCCCCGGGAAGTGCTGCAGAAAGAGCAATGATCTCTCCGTTTTCGATATCCTGGATCAGTTCCTGATCCTCTTCACTTTCTCCTGTAAGGATTTCCGCGTTTTCTTCCGTGAATACAGTAAATCCCGGATCCTCTGTCTGCTCCGGTATCTCTGTCAGAGCTATATTTTCTCCTTCTTTTGAAACAGCTTCCGGTTCTTCTTCCGGTTCGATCAGCTCATCACTGTCCGCATTTTCAGTAGTATCTTTACCTTCTTCAAAAGCTTCCTCCACCGTTTCCGGTTCAGGCAAGGCTGTCGGAACCGGCATCTCAGCCTCCCCAGGCTGATCTGTTACCGGAATATCCGGGGCCTCCTCTTCTTCCTCCGGTTCTGTCTGTTCCTGCTGCGGATCTGCTGATACCGAACTCATATCTGCTGCAGGACTGGCCGAAACCACAAGAGAAGAAGCTGTGATCATCAATGCCATCCATGCACCGATCATTCTTCTTTTCAATTTTTTCGTCCTCCTTTCCATAGCGTCAGACTGCAGGTAAGCAGCGCCATACCAGCCATCAGTGTAAACAGGATCACAGGAGATTCATCTCCGGTCTTCACTGGTGTTGTCCTTACCGAAGAACTGTTATTTCCGGAAGCTCTTTCTGTGGCTTCTTTCCTGCCATTCCGGCGTGGAACAGGGCTGGTATCTGCCGTCTCCTGATCCTCCTCCACAGAAAAGATCCATTTCACATCTGCAGCTCGAAGAGCATATAAATTATCCAACTCTGCCGGAACCGTAACCTCAAATCTCATGTTTCCTTTTTCTCCGCTGGAAAATTCCCCCAGGGACACGGCCTTATTGAGAGATGCAGCCAGAAGATCCCCGGAATACAGCTTTTTATCATTCATGGTGATCACCAGCTTCAGCTTTTTCAGAAATTCCTGATCCTTTACCGATTTACATTCCGGTGATGTGCGGAAGAAGATCTCTGCTACATGCTCCGTTGTATTACGGATCTCTACAGAATCATGAAAAACATCTCCCGGCATTGCCGTGGAAAATCCGGAAAAAAAGTCTTCCGGAGCCGCGATCAGTTTGTGCGCATTTCCTTCAAACTCCACCTTCAGATCCACCGGACTTTTTTTCTGAACCACAAGACCATCGGTATCGTGGATACATCTTAAGATCTTCTGATTTCCCCAGGGTGACATGGCACGGAAATCCGGTGCAAAATTTGCCGCCTGGACAGCATCCGCCACGATGGTGATCCCCAGCTTCTTATCCTGGTAGGATTCATCCCATTGGGATGGTACAGTCACACCGGTAAAAATATCCACGCTGTCTCCCTGTTCCAGCTTCCTGGTATAATAAAAATACTCTCCCTTCCGGATCCATCTCGGTGACATTCCTGTAAGATTCCTGTCATCCAGACCATCCAACCCTTCCAGATCATCTGTATAAGAGATCTTCACCCTTACCCAGCATGGCTCTGAGTGATTGGTGATCCTGGGGATCTTGGATATCTCATCTCCCGGAAGAACGATCCGGCGATCCTGATATTTCATTTCTCGGCCGTCCTTTTTTTCCAGTTCCCGAAGAGAAATATTGATATCTCCCACTGATATGTGATTGGTCACTGTCACGGAATCTGAAAATCTGGCATAAGCAGCCGTGCACGCCAGGATACTGCCTGCCACAGCAGCACCTGCCAGCAGGGCTTTAAGGTGTTTTTTCAAGCATTCCCCCTCCTTTCTGCCTGAGCAGAAACCGGATCTGAAAAATACCTCCACGCACTTTCATAATCTGAAAATCCTTCTGCCTGTACAGCTTCCTCATAAACATTGATCTCAAAATCCTTAATGCTGTCCCTGTAAGTATCATCGATCTTTTGGGGATCGATCTGAAATCCGGTACACAGAGGAGTTGTTTTTTCACCCTCGGATATTTTTTTCCGGTAGTAATAATAGCCGTCCTGACTGTTATACACCCAGTTTGCCGTATCCAGACCTGTTAATTTCACGCCTCTGCCGATATCGTCATTGGAGTAGGAAAGGGACATCCTCACATAGCAGTCTGCCTGGAACCCTTTCACACTGCCGGAAAAATTTCCGATCCGGATCTCTTTTCTGTAGGATGGACCATTCTCCATAGGCGTAGGTGTAGGATCCGGAAAATCTTCCTCGATCTCCGTTGTCACATACCCTACTGCAGCAGAATTTATCTTTTTTTCAAAATCTGAAAAATACGCCGCAGTCCCTGTTGCGCACAGGAGCCCTGTTGTCAGGAGAAGGAAAACGGGTCTTTTTAATTTATTCATTTCGTGACACCACCGGCCTGTCCTTTATTCTGATTTACATATTTCTGGTAAGCAGCAGTTGCCTGCTCCAGAACCGTAGTCTTGTCATCCCCGGTATTGGTAGCCTGGATCGCATAAGCCCGTACCGGCATATCAATCTGCTGTGTATCCAGCTGACCTTCGATGATATTGGCAAAGGTTACTGTATCAAAAAGAGTTGTTGTCTTTGTTCCCGGCTTCAGGATGTGGTTATATGCATAGGTGTAGACCATATTCTGCCCCACTTCGGTCCGCTCCAGCTGTGTCCAGTCCTTGTTTTTGGTGAAGCTGAACAGCTCTGTTTTTGCAAGCGCATTCCTGGTACCATCCTTGGCTACCGTGATCACATTTCGGACCGGAACAGAAACTTCCAGATAGACAAATGCTTCATTTACTCCTTTATTTGCTACATAGGGGTCCTTCCGGATCACCTGAGTAGGAACCAGATCTGTATTGTCCTCCGGTTTCCAGTTAGGCTCATCCAGGTCGATATCCACTTTTCCTACGGTAAAGCTGTTGGTTGCCGTTTCAAAATCCGTGAGATATGCAGCTGTTCCTCCGGCTGCCAGTGCAGTGATCACAGCAGCAAGTGCGATTCCTTTTACCAGTTTTCTGTTTTTCATCATGATTAAATTCCTCCCTGTATTTTTTTCTTTTTTGGGGTATATGCCAGATCAAAGAGTACTGACAGACATGCCGCTATGCAAACTGCGGCAAAAGGGATCCGGGCTTTCAGAAAATGGATCACGTAGCCCAGATAAGGCAGGTGAAAGACTACCCGCCCGATGATCTGTGACGCCTCTGCGGGAACAGGATCTTCTGTCTTGTTGGCGTCACCTTTTGTGATAAAGATATCCTTTTCTTTTTTAACCACTCTATGGGTGACAACGGTATCTCCGTTATGAAAAGTAATGATATCTCCCTTTTTCGGAGAAAACTCTCCTTCCTTTGTAAAAACCACAGCTCCGGTTGGGATCTCAGGTTCCATGGATCCGGAATAGACCACATAGGGCCGGATCCCGAAAAGTCCAGGAATAAGAAGCACCAATGCCATCACCAGCATCAGTCCCAGAACTGTGTTGCCGATACATCGAAAAAATATTTTCATTCCTGTATTCTGTTCTACATACGATATTTGATGATCACTTCCCTCTGCAGGGAAAGAAACAGTGTTCGGATATCAGGAAAATTCCGGCGGAGACCTGCCCCACATAAATTGAGCCATAAAAAAGTCCTCCCTGTATAGCAGTTAATATGGCAATTCGCAACATGCTCCCATCACTTAAACTCACAGATTTTGAAGTGAGGACAAGCATGATCAAAATAATAATACAGCAAAAATACTGAATGGAAATTATTCGAGCAGATATGCTCAGATGTGCAGTTCCTCTCATTACTTACAGAGGTGAAGGATTCCTGCGACATTTGTTAAAAAAGATTTGTTTCAGATGATGTTATTATAGGGTCCGCAGATCCGGAAGTCAATCAAATTCGTCCGACAGGATTCGACACTGGTTTCTCAGCGGGTATGTCTGTCACCCTATTTTTCATAAGCTGACAGACCCTGCATCCGTGCAACGCCAGATTTTTTTACAGCTGTACCAGAGAGTAAATATATTCCAATGGAAGCAGCATCAGATCACGGATTTCCCGTTCTTCCTCTTCTTTATTTCCGGAATTTACCGGCAATTCGATCCGGAAAGCCGGCTGGCGGATCATTTCTCCGTAATACTGTTCCGGCCTGCCTGTGCTCCTTCGCCCGTTCTGCGCTTCTCGTTCTATTGCAAGCTGCTCCAGCTTTCCCCTGGTACATTTTTTCAGGTGGCGTGCAAGACGGTAGCATCTCTGACCAGTGGAAAAATTCTGATCCCGCCGATAATAAACCACCTTTTTTCCATATCCGCAGAAAACCAGCAGGCCACGTCCTCCGTATTCCTGAAAGATCCGGATCAGTGCACGTGTCTCATTTTCACTGGCAGGCTGCTGATGAATCTTTTTTCTGCTGCAAAAGGTGGTGGGAAAATTCCTTGCAGTATCCATTCCTCTTGCATTCCCCTCGAATTCATCGCAGGGAACATCCTGCATTTTCAGCATCTGACGGAAAATGGGATTTCGCACAGTATTGTAGCCCTTCCGGCAGATCTCATATCCATCCGGATTGACCACCGGTATGATACAAAGCCTGGTCTGATCCAGGAGCTTTTTTACCTCATAAAGCTCGTCCACGGTCCAGTTGCATTCATATATTCTGCAAAGCTCCAGTGCCATCCTGGTAAGCCTGTCCGTCATCTGTCCATCCGTTCCGGAAAAACCGGCCACACAGAAAATACAGGCATCTCCCTGTCCGATCTCCAGCATAGGGATCATCCGGTCATCGTGGCTTTTTCCGATCACCCGAAACTGCGTAAAGCTGCTGTAACGCCTGGCTGCCTCCCACAGTGAATAATAAATTGCTTCGTAGGTTTTATCCTGTACTGTATCCATGATGTTCCCTTCCTTCCGTCTTTATACATGTTCATTATTATGTATATTATGCGAAAGGGCATAAAAAAAGAACCGGTTTAACACCGATTCCTTTTGTTTACAAAATAATTTAGGATACCGCCGCCGATGATGATCACCAGCGCAACTGCAACCACTCTTTTCGCTGCCTCCTGAGGAAGCTGGCCCTTGGAGCCAATGGAAGCCTCATAAAAGGTCAGCGTATAATCGATCTCATGCGGGGCGCCCATGGCCAGTGTATCTGCGATCACTTCCATCTTATCATCCAGGGCAGTTACCGGGACAGTAAAAACAGAATTTCTGCCTTCCTCGCTCTCGTTGAGATATTTTTCCCCATCTACGATCATATAATCATAGTTGGAGCTGCTCCACTGGAGCCGTGCATACATCTTCCCATCCTTTACCAGCATCAATGTGGGGGAAGAAACACTGGCCTTTCCGCTTCCGCCTTCCAGCTCCACCTGTATGGAATATTCTCCGTCCTCCAGATCTGTCTTCACTGCGTTCTCTCCACCTGCAGCCAGAACCTGTATCGGGCATAGCAGCAGCATAGTCAGAAGAAGCAGCATTATTGTTCTCATCCTGTGTTTCATGGTTTTCTCTCCGTTTTTTGTTTTTTCTTCGTATCACTATAGCACAATGCCCCTTTTCTGTAAAGAACATCTCAGAATTGTTGAAATGTCTCTTCTTTTCCAGTATAATAGAGTGAAATTTGCATACAAACGAAAGGAAATGAACAGAGATGATCGAAACAAAAAATCTCACAAAAAAATTCGACAGTTTTACTGCTGTGGATTCTCTGGATCTTCGCATAGAAACCGGCGAATTTTTCGGTCTGCTGGGACCCAACGGTGCCGGAAAGACCACCACGATCAGTCTGCTTTCCACTCTGCTTCTGCCCACAGAGGGCGAAATCCTCATTGATGGGCAGACACTTGGACGCAACCGACCGGATCTGAAGCGCAAGATCAGCGTGATCACGCAGGAATATTCCATGCGCCAGGATATGAACATGGACGAGATCATGGAATATCAGGGCCGTCTTTATTTCATGCCACGAAAAGAGATCAAACGGAAAACTGAAGAGCTTCTGGATTTCTGTGGACTTCTTCCCTTCCGCAAGCGGACTGTAAGGAAGCTTTCCGGTGGTATGAAACGAAAGCTTATGGTATGCCGGGCACTTCTCACAAGTCCGGAGATCCTTCTTCTGGACGAGCCCACTGCAGGCATGGACGCGCTATCCAGACGACAGATGTGGAATCTTCTCCGTCAGCTGAACGGAAAAAATCTGACCATTCTTCTGACAACCCACTATATGGAAGAGGCACAGTCTCTCTGCAACCGGGTAGCACTTATGGATCACGGAAAGCTGGAGGAGATCAATACTCCATCGGGCCTGATCGACGGCCTGGGCAAATACACCGTAGATCAGGAAACACCGGAAGGGGCAAAAAGCCACTACTTCCACAGTCGGGAAGAGGCCATCTCTTTTCTGTCCTCTCTGGATGGACAGTGCACCCTTCGTGAGACAACTCTGGAGGATGTTTTTGTGGAGCGCGCAGGCAGGCATCTGATGCAGCGATAAGCCGGCGTCAGCCACAGTTATCTTATAATTTAACAGAATGGACGATGAATTATCATGGGAATACTTACTATTTTATGGGAAAAATGGGTGGAGTTCCGAAGGGATTTCTATAAGATCACGCTGGCGGCCATGATCGCGCCGCTGATGTATCTGATCGTTTTTGGAATGGGGATCCAGACCTCCTCACACGGAGAGCCTTATCTGAATTTCCTGATCCCGGGTGTGGTTTCACTGACTACAATGAACGGAAGCTTTAATGCTATTGCACAGAATCTGAATGTGCAGCGTCTTTATGAGAAAGCCTTTGACCAGGTTATGATATCTCCGACACCACTGTGGCAGTTTATTGCCGGACAGATCATCGGAGGCAGTCTCCGCGGGCTTTATGCAGGAGGGATCATCCTTCTTCTAACTATGCCGATCGGAACCGGTCTTGTGTTCAACGGATGGTCATTGCTGGTGATGTTCCTCAACGGTGCTGTATTTTCAGCCATCGGTGTTGTGGTTTCTTTCCTTGCCAAAAACCATGCGGATGTACCTCGTTTTTCCAATTATATCATTATGCCAATGGCTTTTTTGTGCAACACCTTCTTCTCTACAGAGAAGATCCCGGGCTTTCTTGGGAATTTTGTAGCTGCTCTTCCACTGTCACAGACCAGTCATCTGATCCGTACCATTGCTTCCGGCGGTGGAGTCAATTACCTCAGTGTCCTGATCCTGACAGTCTATCTAATTGCATTCAGCATTGCAGCTTCCTGGTTTATCTATAAGAAAAAAAATCTGTAAATTTATCCTTACAAAAAAATCACCGGCTTTCCTGTTCTTTCGGAAAACCGGTGATTTTTTTATTTGTTATGCTATTTTGGCTATTGTGCGTTTAGATGTCCTTTTTTCTTCTTCTCACGATCACATATCCACCTGCAAGAAGGGATGCCACTGCCAGTGCAGACATGGTTCCGATCGGTGAGTTATCGGCTGTTGATACTGCATTCTTAGATCTGGTTCCGTTGCCTCCATTGGAGGATGTTGCGGATGCCTCTCCTGTTATGGTTGCGTTCGGATCAGAGCCTGTCTGACCGCCGCCATATGAACCATCTGCTCCCGGAGTTCCGGTAGGTGTCAGTTTTGCAGATCTGAACTGCCATACTGCAGATTCAATGGTGTCTGTTTCAAACCACTGACCACCGGTGTAGATGTACTTTTTAAAGAAAATATATATGTTATATGTGGCTTCTTTATCAATTCCGTTTTTTGAAACGATTTTCCATGAATCATACTGATTCTTCTTACTAGGGTTTGACGACGTACTCCAATAAAGAGGAACCCATTTCACATCACCTTCATTCGGACTTTCATTGGTTGTTCCAGCTCCAATTACCTGGAATTCATGGGCCACATTTGGATAAAATTGAATTGGCTCTTCCAAACCGAATACCTCGCTGTCTTTTGGTTCCGGGATGTATGCATTCGGTGTGTTAGTCGGAGTTGGATCTGCAACTTTCGGTCTGGAATCTTCTTTAAATGCTATTTTCAATGGATTCGTCAAAACACCATTCTTATCTTTGATCTGGATATAAAGATCAATTGGATTGTCAGAGTCTAAATCCTCAAGACCGATATTAAATTTCTTATCAGCAGTAAACGTTGTCTGTTTTCCGGTAGATGTAAGATCTTTCGGAGTGGCGGACGTACCATTACTGTTACGAGAAACCCATTTATAATAACAGGTACCGCTCTTATTCGAAATAAGAATAACATTCGCAGATGTATGGTTAATCCATGAAAAGCCAACCCATCTGACATTTGCCGGACGCTTAGCTTCATCCAATGCAATCTTCTTTGGTGTACTTACAGTTCCATCAGTTCCTTTAATGCTCACATAAACATCAATTGCATTGTTTGCATCCAAATCTTTCAAACTGATCGTGAAATCCTTATTTTCAGAAACATTTTTCCCCTTGCTCATTTTATCAACTGTCGGAGCTTTAGAACCACGTTTTACACATTCATAATAGTACACACCTGCTTTATCAGAACGCATAGTTACAGTAGCAGATGTATGACCTTTCCATTTATAACTTACGTTGGAAATCTTCGCAGGTGTTTTAGCTGTTTCTTTTTTCAAAGTAACAGTTGCAATCTTGGTCACTGCTGTCTTTGATCCATCTTTCGCTACTACCTGCACATAGAGATCAATCGCATCACCTTTCAGGTTTTTCAGATCAATCTTGCATTTTTCATTTGCGGTGATAGCAACCTTGCTGCTCTTGGTGCTAATGGAAGGTTTATCCGCTCCCTTTGCCACCCATTTATAATAGCATGTACCACTCTTATCGGACTGGAGAACTACTTCTGCAGTTGTTGCAGTTTTACTTTCTGCACTGATTTTTTCAACCTTTGGCGCTGCCGGTTTCTGATCGCCTGCCTGTTTTACATTAACAGTCTGTTTCTCAGCTGCACCTACAAATCCGTCTTTTGTCTCTACCCAGACATAGAGATCAATGGACTTATCTGTAATGCCTGAAATATCAAAAGAAGTTTCCTGGTTTGCTTCAATTTCAACGCCAGGTGTAACAGCGGATTTATCAAATTTAGGAGCATCTGCATCTTTCTTAACATATTTATAGAAATATGTACCGGCCTTATCAGATTCGATCTTTACAGAAACTGTATTCTCTTTCTCGCTCTCCTGAGCTGTAACCCTAACAACCGGTATCTTGGAAACAAGCTTGCCTGAGGTGGTATCTACTGCATAACTCTGGTCGCCTTCATAGCTCATCGCATTAACTGCTTTTGCAAATGCAGTTGCATCTAAAGATTCAGGTTTCTGGAAAACTGTATAGTCAACTGCCGGATTCTCTACGGAATATCCAAGGTTCGAATTCTCAAATGCACCGGCAATGATGATGCTTCCAGCATTCTGATCCTGATGTCCTAATACGATATTGGATTTTACGCTCTTCTCTGCATTTGTATTTGTATAGTTCTCGATGATTTTCGGTTCGTCTGCTGCAGCATTCGTTCCCTGTTCCAGGGAAATCGTACCTGTGCTGTAAACAGCTCCGCCTGTAGATACATTATCTTTGATCTCGCCACCTGTAATGATAAGCTTACCACTGTTCTTTATTGCTGCACCGGCTGATGTGGATGAATTATTAGCAAGAGTAACACCTGTAGTCATTACAAATTTTGCATTTGCATCTACAGAAATAATAGAACCTTCTGCCTGTGTTCCATCCGCTTTGGCTCCATCGATAAGCAGTTTACCAATTGTTGTAGTGCCATCTCCATCATTCTTAGTCATGGACAAAATACTACCAGGACTTACTTTAAACATATCACCAGTTACTGTTCCACGGCTGATTGTGGTTTCACTTCCCTGCACACTAAAAATTGCAATATTCTTATTCTCAGGAACCGTAATCGGCTCTGTAAGAGCAAAAGATTCACTGAGCAGGATCTTATAGGAAGAATCATAAAGATTCTCTTTCGTATCATCAATAGAACCTGTAAAATCCGGAGCCCCATTAATCGCATTCTTAAGATCTTCTGCTGTTTTTACAACGACATTTGCTGACTCTGCAGATGTTTCCGTCTGCTCCTGCTGCGCCTCTTCTGCCTGAGCCTGAGCTGCTGCCTGAGCCTCTGCTTCCGCCTGGGCCTGAGCTGCTGCCTGAGCTTCTGCTTCCGCCTGGGCCTGAGCTGCTGCCTGAGCTTCTGCTTCCGCCTGGGCCTGAGCTGCTGCCTGGGCGTCGGCTTCACTCTGTGACTGGTCATCCACAGCCGCTCCGTCATCTGGGGTTTCTGTATTCTCGTCTGCAGTCGATGCTTCTGCCTCTGTTACCGCTCCGGTATCTTCAGCGGCAAACGCTGCGGCAGGTGCCATTCCAACAGTCATGGAACCTGCAAGCAGGACTGCAAAAAGCTGCTTTTTTTTCATTTATAAGTCCTCCTGTTATGAGTTAGTCTGTTTAAATCCAATTACAAAAAAGTATAGCACAACGCTTCAAAAAAGTAAAGCGGACCAAAGAATCCGCTTTACTGTATCTGTCTTACGGACGTACCTGTCCATTACCATAAATGATATACTTGGTGGTGGTCAGTGCAATGAGTCCCATTGGGCCTCTTGCATGGAGCTTCTGGGTGCTGATCCCGATCTCCGCACCGAATCCAAACTCATTTCCATCGGTGAATCTGGTAGAAGCGTTCACATAAACTGCCGCTGCATCTACCTCATCCAGGAATTTCTGGGCATGGGTGTAATCATTGGTAATGATAGCCTCCGAATGCTTTGTATTATATTTATTGATATGTGCAATGGCTTCCTCCACGGAATCCACTACCTTTACAGAAAGGATATAGTCAAGATATTCCGTTCCCCAGTCCTCTTCTGTTGCAGGAACTGCTCCCGGCATCAGAGCCTTTGCTGCTTCATCTGCACGGACCTCCACATGCTTCTCCTTAAGGCGTCCGGCCAGCACCGGCAGAAAATCGTCCTTCACCTTACGGTTTACAAGAAGGGATTCGCATGCATTGCATACGCCCACACGCTGGGTCTTTGCATTGATCACAATATCCGCTGCCATCTGAAGATCTGCAGTCTCGTCCACATAGATATGACAGTTTCCGGTTCCGGTCTCGATGACAGGGATCGTACTCTGGTTTACCACTGCTTTGATCAGTCCTCTTCCGCCACGTGGGATCAGTACATCCACATACCGGTTCAGCTTCATAAATTCCGCAGCCGTTTCTCTGGAGGTATCCTGGATCAGCTGGATAGCATCCTCGATAATGCCGCAGGCCTTCAATGCCTCACGGATACAGTTGACAATGGCAGTATTGGAATGAATTGCGTCGCTTCCACCCTTCAGGATCACGACATTTCCGGTTTTGAAGCAGAGACCGAATGCATCTGAGGTAACATTGGGACGCGCTTCGTAAATGATGCCGATCACACCTAAGGGAACACGTTTCTGTCCGATCAGAAGTCCGTTGGGACGTTTTTTCATACCGGTAACTTCCCCGATGGGATCTTCAAGACCGGTAAGCTGACGAAGTCCGTCTGCCATTCCTTCGATCCTCTCCGGTGTCAGCATCAGACGGTCGATCAGTCCTTCCGGCATCTGATTCATTTTACCGTTTTCCACATCCAGGGCATTGGCCTTCAGGATCTCATCGGTATGAGTGACAAGAGCCTTTGCCACAGCTTCCAGGGTTTTATTTTTGTCATTTGTGGAAAGATTTCGAAGGACTGTCTCCGCATCTTTCGCATTCTGTCCCAGTTTTTCAAGCATTTCATTCATTTCCAAATATTCCTGCCTTTCTTTCTGTCTTTACAGCAATATCTTATTGTGTATCGCGGTATATATTCTCTTCCGTCACAATGACCTGCGGACGGATATCCGTAGGCTCTGTGGGAACCTCCGGAAGGATCTGGAAGGAAAATCCTACTGCAACGCGGCAGACCTCCGGATGTTTTTCCAGAAAACGGTCATAAAAACCGCCGCCATAGCCTACCCGGTTGCAATTTATGTCAAAAGCCACCCCGGGCATGACCATCATGGCTTCTTCCCAGGAAACCGTTTCTCCGTCTTCCTTTGGCTCAGGGATCCCGAAGTAGCCGGATTCCAGCTGACTGAAATCGGTCAGTCTGTAAAATACCATATCCTTTCCGAAAACCTTTGGCACTGCCACTTCCTTGCCGTCTTTCCAGGCTTGCTCGATGATATAGCGTGTGATCACTTCATGGTTATAATCTGCATATGCCATGATCCGTTCTGCATTCCGGTATTCCGGAAGCTGTGTCAGGGCCTCTGTGATCCGGAGACTGTTTTCCCGGATCCAGGCATCGGTATGTTCTTTTCTAGCTTTGAAGATCTTTTTTCTAATTTCCTTTTTTTCTTCCATATTTTTCTCCAAGATTGGTGATGCTGCCATCCTTTTCTTTGATATCGATATTATTCAGACGCGCACGGAGATTTCCTTTCACTGCATCCAGATATTCTCTCCGAAGCTTCGCCTGTTCCACCTTTTCTTCCTCGGTAAGACCTACACTTTTCTGTTTATGTGCCAGTGCGTTGATCCTGTCGATCTTGATATTGTCCATCATAATGTCATTCTCCTTAAAGCAGTTTTTCGATATAATCAATGAGGAAGAATTCTTCCTTCTTGTTTCCTACAAATAATGTTCCGCAGCTCCTGCCTTCCACGATCCTGTGGATGTTGTGGAAGTCGTTTCCGTTAGCAATGACCATATCCGCTCCTGCCGCAGTTGCGATGATCGCAGCGGTAAGCTTGGTTGCCATTCCACCGGTGCCTACATTGCTTCCTGTGGAGGATTTGCCAAGCTTACGCATATTGTCATCCATGTTTTCTACAATGTCGATAAACTGTGCATCCGGATTGGAATTGGGATCGTCTGTAAAAAGACCGTCAATATCGGACATGAGGATCAGAAGATCCGCATCGATCAGTGCAGCAACCACAGAGGAAAGGGTATCGTTGTCTCCGAATTTTACCAGGTTCTGGAATTCATAGGAGGATACCGAGTCGTTCTCATTTACAATGGGGATCACCTTTTCTGCCAGAAGCTGCTGGAAGGTATTCTGGGCATTCCTGCGATTGGTATTGTTGACCATGGTATTCTTGGTCATCAGGATCTGTGCCACCATCTGATTGTATTCCCCGAAAAGCTTCTGATAAATGGTCATCAGCCTGGCCTGTCCCACAGCTGCACAGGCCTGCTTTTTCTCAAGCTCTGCCGGCTTTCCCTTCATACCCAGTGCAGCTGCACCTACCGCAATGGCTCCGGAGGATACCAGCACTACGTCTTTCCCCTGATTGTGAAGGTCGCTGAGCTCTCTGGCCAGGATCTCCAGCTTACGGAAATCCAGTCTTCCTGTTTCTGCGTGGATCAGTGATGATGATCCGATCTTGATAACGATGCGTTTCTTGTCTTTCAGTCGTTCCCTGTAATTTGCGTTCATGTTTTTTGTTTCTCCTGATACCTGTATATTAGTCTTACTGATAAGTAACGGAATCAATCCTGTCATTTTGTACGATCTCCACCCAGGTAGTACCCGGATTCAGGCGGATCTCCTGTTCATTTCCGTCGTAATAATGCGTGATCCCCCATGGAGAATCCTTCTCCCAGCGGATATCAATAGCTTTGCCTCTGGTAATAAACTTGCCCTCTCCGCCGGAAATGGCATCAATATTCAGATAGCCGTTTCCATCGTAGGCCGGGCAGGATGAATACTGAAGGATGATATTGTCGCAGGTAAGCGGTTCATTATCCAACTGATCCACATGTTCCTTGCCAAACTGGAATCTCTTATATTCCTTTGTCTCTTCATCGTATTCATACCACGGATGATTGTCAGTAAAATTATCCAGCTTCACAAGGCTGGCTATGATCCCATCCGGTACAGTCTCTGTACCATCTTCTGCAAAAAGATAATGTCCGGTATATTCTTCTTTATATTCCTGGCTGTATCCCATGGCATCTATGCCTGCCTGAAGGTGACTGGCATCTGTGTAGGCATTGTGAGGTGCCTTCCTGTCTGTTGTGCGGAAAAAAGCCAGCTTGCCGATCTGGATCCCGTTGAGGTTATCGATCACATGCTGCTCCAGATAAGGCAGTGCATAGGCAGCCTGTCCGTAGTGGGCATAGATCGCATTAAATTCGTTGGCATAAAAGAGATAATAGTCACGGCAGCTGCGAACGGAACCGATCCGTTCCAGCTCATCGTAATCTTCGAGAATGCCCATAAGACGGGTAATATTACCTTCCACCGGCGCTTCGTAGACAACACCGGCATGTCCGATACCACTCTGGGGAGCTCCGACACTGTTGTTGCCCATCATCACGGCAACCGGTCTTCTCCGTCCAATGCTCTCCGGAACATTTTCGCCGGTAAGATAGCTCTTTACCTGAGTTTCTTCCTGCTTTTCCTCATTGGGGACAAAGCCTACCAGATCCTGCCCTGCTCCAAAAGCGGGAACAGTCTGGGCAATGCAGATGCATGCAGCTGTGATACCTGCCAGGATACCTGTCTTTTTCATTCTCATATATTACCTCCTTTTCTTAAAGCGGAAGAGTTTTCCGCTTAGCTTTTCCGTGGGACAGCCCGCAGTCATTCCGGAGCTAGCGGTTGATCCCCAGCGCCTTCAGTGCCGCTGCCTGCTTGGCTTCCATGACCTTTGCCTCATCCTCTGTCATATGATCATAGCCCAGAAGATGCAGCATACTGTGTGCCACCAGGAAACAGAATTCCCTTGTCACACTATGTCCGTATTCCTCTGCCTGGGCAAAAACCTTAGGCACGGAGATCATGATATCTCCAAGAAGGAGTTCATCACTGTCCAGATCAAAATAGGACTCATCCTCTTCCACAACGGAATAATCCGCCGGTGTCTCAAAGGGGATCATAGGAAATGACAGCACATCCGTAGGAGCCTGGATATTCCGGAATTCCGTATTTACCCTCTTGATCTCCTCGTTGTCTGTCAGGACAAGATTGACCTGTCCGTCATAGGGACATTTTTCCATTTCAAGAACCTTGTCCGCAACCTGGGATGCAAGGGCAGCATAGTCAATGCCCAGCTCCTGATCTGTCTCATATTCGATATTTATGGTCATCTTCTGTACTCCTTATTTTTTACAGCATACCTGTCATCCTTCCTGGATTTGGCAGGCTTCTGTTTTTTTTCATAATCGTCATAGGCCTGTACGATCTGCTGTACAAGTGGATGACGTACAACATCCTTGCTGGTCAGCTGACAGAATCCGATGTCATCGATCTTCTTCAGCACCTTCATCGCTACATCCAGACCAGACGTGGCATCCCTGGGAAGGTCCTTCTGGGATGCATCTCCTGTGATGATCACCTTGGAACCGAAGCCGATCCTGGTCAGGAACATCTTCATCTGGGCAGGTGTGGTATTCTGCGCCTCATCCAGGATGATGAAGGCATTATCCAGTGTACGTCCTCTCATATAGGCAAGAGGGGCAACCTCGATGAGCCCCTTCTCCATGTTTTTGGCAAAGCTGTCTGCGCCCATGATCTGATACAATGCATCATAAAGAGGACGCAGATAGGGATCGACCTTGCTCTGGAGATCGCCAGGAAGGAATCCCAGCTTCTCGCCTGCCTCAATGGCCGGTCTGGTAAGAATGATCCTGGAAACCTCCTCATTGCGAAAAGCAGTTACTGCCATAGCCATGGCAAGATAGGTTTTGCCGGTTCCGGCAGGTCCCACGCCGAACACGATCATCTTCTTACGGATCTGTTCCACATAGTCCTTCTGTCCGAGAGTCTTGGGCTTGATGGGTCTGCCCTGTATGGTATTACAGATAAAATCCTTGTCGATCTCCTCCATCACGGAGCCGATCTTCTCCATGGCAAGGGAAAGTGCGTAATTCACATTCTGCTGTGTGATGGTATTGCCTCTGCCCGCAAGTGTATTCAGTTCCTCCACGATCGCCCTGGCCTGTGTGGCTCCCTCCTGGCTTCCCAGGATCTTAAGAGAACCGTCACGGAAGATCATTGTTACGTTCAGAGTACGTTCGATCAGCTTCAGATGCTCGTCAAACTGTCCGAAAATATTCGCCTGGCGGTCTGCCGGCACATCCACATATAATTCGATAATGCTGCTAGCCATCCTCTGGTGTCCTTTCTTTTGGCTGCGTCTTTTTTTCTGTGGGGGCTTCTCTTCCGGTCCGTTCAATGACGGTAAGAGTGCCTCTGCTGACGCAGTCCTGGTGATTTATTTCTATTTTAACATTATTTTCAGATATTTGAACCCCTTTTTCTATTAATTTTTCTTCATAGGCATAAAGCCTTTGTATGGCCTGTTTTTTTGCGACATCCTCTGTCAGCTGCTCTTTCTGTACTTCGTACTTTCCAATCGCAGCGATCCACAGGGTAACAGGAGAACGAAAAATCCCGATACTGAAAAGAGGTTCCCGGCTGACGAGGCGTTCCTCATTTTGTTTCAGAGGAGAGGAAAAGTCCAGAAACCAGTTTCCCAGCTGAAAAAAAAGCCTTGTTTTCTTTTTATCGGACCATACCTTTTTCTCTATGTCCAACGGAAAGGTATCGTAATAGGCAATGGTATGTCGGATGTAAATATCCGCATCTGCCTGAACATATGCATAGCGGATGACCTCCTGGCTGTCATCGGTGATGTCCACGATCCCGGAAACCAGTTCCTGGCCTTTTTTTATTTCATCCCCGGCCCTGACAAGAGGAGTTCCCTGCCGTGTGACCATGGAATCGATCACACCGTCCAGAGTTGAAAAAAGACTGCAGGATTTTTCTTCCGGCTCTGCTTTTTCTCCGGCAGTTCCCTCCCGGATCTCAAAACGCAGGCCCGTTCCCGAAAATCCGGCAGACACCCAGGTGATCTCCGGAAATTCTCTTCGCAGGGAAGCTGCAAGTGCACTGCAGCTGATCTTTTTTCTGGATACTCCGAAACAGACCCCCTGCTCTTTCAGAAAGCTCATCAGCTGGGGTGTGGGATTTAAAATATTTCCCCGAATTTCAACGTTCCACACTCTGCCTGACAGAAAAAAAAGGAGGCAGCAAACTGCCAGAAACCCTGCGGGGATCATTTTTCTTCTTTTACAGAAAAGCAGAAAAAACAAAGGTCCTCTTTTTTTCAGGATGTGGATATGTACCCCTGTTTTTCTCCGCAGTGGCGAGAGCTGCAGAAAATCCGCTACCTTCATGGTGAGCTGAAGCTCCGTCTCACCGGTGCGGATGATCCTTTTCAGATCCATTTCCCTGCCTCTGCAAAGGTTCACGAACCGCTGACACTGCTGTCCCTTAACAGAAACCCGCACAAAACCTGGGACCATTACTTATTTCCCTCCTCCAGCGTAATGCTTTCGATCTGCCCGCGGATACATAGTTCAAGGGTTGTGTAGCAGGGGATCACAAGGTTTTTCCCACGGATCACAAGTCTGCCGGAAGGTGTCAGTATCAGGATCTCCTCCCTTGTATAGCTCTGGATATTCCGGTAATTTTCGATCACTGCCCGGCGTTTTCCCGTAAGTATCACCTGCACCTCCCGAAATGCCGGTTCCCCGGGAAACTCCAGAAAAGCTGACATTTTTCTCATTAAAAAAATCCTCCGGCTTTTATCATTAATTTATGCCGGAGGATTTCTTCTTATGTATCTTTCGCTGTATCTGCTTTTTGTCTTTTATCTGCGGATCAGCACCATGGAAAACCAGAGGATGGTATTTCCACCCAGATTATATTCCATAGCTTCCTTTTCTACGATCTCACTGACTACCACGCCATAGCTTTCCAGACATGGATGCATATGCTCCGGAAAACGGCATGGTTTTCCGTCCAGATAGGCACAGCGTTCACAGAAGTCACAGGATTCCGTGGAAAGCGTAAAGGTCTCATAGCCCTCTCCCTCCAGAAAATCACGTACCTTCTCTGTAAGCGCTTCGTGTTCCATTCTTGTGGAAAGCATCTCCTTCATGTTCATGATATCCGATACCTCCGCAACGCTGGAAAAGAAAACTGCTTTCGGATAGCTCCGGATCTTCTTTTCGCATTCTGACAGCTCTCCCACTGCCGGAGGACAGGCCCATGTGCTCCCATAACGTTCACATTCCTGTTTACAGATCGTACGCACACGTGACTGTACTTTAATATCCCCGGTATCCAGCACACGATACTCAAAAATGGGATACTGGGAAATAAACTCATCAAATTTTTCTTTTATACTGTTCATACCTTTAAGATCTCCTGTTCTCCAAAAAGGCTCATAACTGCTGCCTCATAGTCACCAAAATGCTGGGATTTTTTGATCTTTTTCAGATATCTGGCATAATTGGTAAAGCCCGGTGCCATATAACTCCACAATTCCTTCATGCGGAAAAGTACATTTCGTTCTCCCGAAAGATATCCCTGATAATCCCGGTAAAGGCGGTCATGGAACTGCCGCAGCTTTTTCCGGTATTCTTCCCGGTGATCCTCGCCGTCTTCTTTTTGCATAATGGCATCCAGAAGATAGGGCCTTGCGATCAGACCTCTTCCGTACATGACGCTGTCTGCATCCGGAAATTTCTCCCGGATTTCCTGATAAGCCTCCACTGAAAAAATATCCCCATTATATCCCAGGGGAACCTTCAGCTTTTCCCTTGCCTCCTCATACAGTCCATATCTGGGAACTCCCTTATAATGATCCTTCAGAAGGCGTGGATGGATGATCAGCTCCTTCAGCGGATATCTGCCGTAGACCTCAAGAAGCCGTTCCCAGTCTTCCTCATAATCCGTTCCCACTCTCGTTTTTATGGAGATCTCCATCCCGGTCTTTTCGAAGATCTCATCCAGAAAACGTTCCAGCTTATCCGGCTCGCCCAGGAAACCGGCACCCTTTCCCTTGGCTGTGACAGTTCCCGAGGGGCATCCCAGATTGAGATTTACTTCCCTGTGTCCGTATTCATCCCGGAAGATATGCGCTGTTTTCACAAAATCCTCCGCATTGTTGGTCAGGATCTGGGGGATCACCGGAAGATCTCCGTTGGTTTCCGGTGATACCTCTTTGATCTCCTTGCTGCTGAGACGTTTATTAGGCTTGGCAGTGATGAAGGGAGTAAAGTATTTATCCATGGGATAAAAACAGTCATGATATGCATTCCGGTAAACCCAGTTGGTTACGCCCTCCATAGGTGCCAGATAATTCTTCATTGTTTATCCTCCTTCATCCGGAAATAGATCTGCTTTCTCCCTCCGCTTCCTGTGGGGATCCTGCCTGTCTCATAATTTCCCAGAGATTTGATAAAGGGGGTCAGCTTGGAATATCCGTAATTACGCACATCAAAATCCGGAAGTCGTTTCCCAAGCTGGTCGCCCAGCTGTCCGGAGGAAAGCCATCCCTCTTCGTCAGAAAATTTCTCGATGATGGCATTAATGGCCTTGCGTACCCGCTTGAGATCTTTGTTCTTCCTGGAGCCGGAGCTGCTCTGTTTGCTGCTGTTTCCGGATTTTTTAGCTTCTGCTGCAGTAGCCAGATCTTCCTTCTTCTCTTCCTCCTGTTGGTTGCGGTAGAGAAGATCCAGATATTTAAACTGGTTGCATGCGGAAATAAACGGCTTCGGCGTCTTCTCCTCACCCATACCCAGGACCAGCATTCCGGATTCCCGGAGCCTTGCTGCCAGACGGGTGAAATCACTGTCCGAAGAAACAATACAATATCCATCCACATTTCCGGAATACAGAATATCCATGGCATCAATGATCATCGCCGAATCGGTGGCGTTTTTTCCGGTGGTATAGCTGTACTGCTGGATAGGGATGATGGAATCCTCCAGGAGGACATTTTTCCAGGAGGAAAGCCGTGCACTGGTCCAGTCTCCATAGATCCGTTTGTAGGTGGCTATGCCGATGTTTGCCACCTCGTCCACGATGATCTTGATGTATTTGTCTGATACATTATCTGCATCGATCAGTATTGCAATTCTTAATTCGTTGTCCATAAATCCAACCTTTTCTGTTTAATCTGTGCCGTCTCCGATGCGGATCAATGCTCCAGCATGATCTTGAGGATCTCTCTGTCTGTTTCCTTCATACCGTCTTTTCCGATCTGTCCCACACAGCTGATAGTCTCTGCGGTTTCTTCCTGGAGAATTCCTGTATAAGGTGCATAAGACTGCCCGTTCATGGCAAGATGATGCGCCAGGAAGGCTGCATCAAGACTGGCTGCGATCTTGGCTGCACAGGAGATCTTGGCCCCATCACAGATGATTCCCGGAATATTGGCAAGAGTATTCTCAATCGTTTTTTTGATCAAGGAAATATCTCCGCCTACCATATAGGTAATGGCAGCTCCGGCTGCACAGGAGGCCGATACCGCACCGCAGAAGGCAGACAGCTTCCCTATATATTGCTTCTGATAAACTGTGAGGAGATTGGAAAACACCAGAGCCCTGTAGAGGCTGTAATCCGGCAACTCCATCTCTCTTGCATAGACGATCAGCGGAACAGAGCATGCAATTCCCTGATTTCCGCTTCCGGAGTTGATGACAACCGGCATATCACAGCCACCCATACGTGCCTCAGAAGCCGCTGCAGTAAGACTTCTCATTCTGGTGAGCATATCGTGAGAATAATTTTCACGGATCACGCGCCCGATACCCAGGCCGTATTTTCCGGTCATTCCCTCATGAGCAATGGCCATGTTGCTTCTGATCTGCGCATCCAGAAGCTCCTTTACATCGGAAAGCTCTACGGTATCTGCAAATTCCCGAATATCCTCCAGATTTAACAGGCCGCGGTCCGTCTCTTCCTTTTCTTCCACTGCTTTATCTGCATCAAGGAGGATCTCTCCGTTTTTGCTGATCCTGGTCACGTTGATATGGTCGTATTTGATCTCCAGGCTGACGGCATCTTCACCGGCATACATTTCGATGATAATGTGAAGGACTACCGGCGTGTCCAGAAGCTCCACCTTACAGATATCTGCCTCCAGAAGTTCCCGGCAGCGTGCCCTGCCCTTTTCATCGACTTTGGAAAGAACTTCCATATTCAGTGAGGCATCTCCTGCCACCGCCCCAAGGATCACACCTGCAGGAATCCCCTTTAAGCCTCCTGAATTGGGAATGATCACACAACGCACATTTTTGATGATATTTCCGGAACATTTTGCTACGATACGCTCCGGCTCTTTCCCAAGGATCTCTCTTGCTCTTGCCGCACCATAGGCCAGAGCGATCGGTTCTGTGCATCCCATAGCCGGGATCATCTCCTCACGGAGGATCGCCAGATAGTTTTTATATATATTTTTGTCCACTTTTTTATTTACCTTCCCGTATTTTATGATTATTTCTTTTCCTGATATTTATGACATGCTACCATATGTCCCTGCTCCACCTGACGAAGTGCCGGGGTTTCCTGTCTGCAGCGTTCCTCACACCACGGACAGCGGTTATGGAAGCGACAGCCCCCGATAGATCTGGACTGTACCCCAGTATCCGTAACGATCTGATCCAGAGTTTTGACTCTCGGGTCCGGAACCGGAATCGAGGAGATCAGCATTTTTGTATAAGGATGCAGCGGATTGGAATAGAGCTTATCTGCATCTGCGATCTCCATGAGATTTCCAAGATAAAGCACCCCGATCTCATCACAGATCTTCTGGACCACCTGCAGCTGATGGCTGATGAACAGATAGGTCAGCCCGTATTTTTCCTGAAGATCCTGAAGCATCTGAACGATCTGGGCCTGCAGAGAAACATCCAGCGCAGAAATGGGCTCATCGCAGACTACAAATTCCGGCTGTACGGAAAGTGCTCTTGCAATGGAAATCCTCTGACGCTGTCCGCCGGAGAACTCATGAGGATACTTCAGAAGATCCTGCTCTTTGAGACCAACCACGCGGATCAGTTCTTTTGCACGCTCTTTACGTTCTTTCTGCGTGTACATTTTATGGATCGCCATAGGCTCACAGATGATATCCTGCACTGTATGGCTTGGGTCCAGAGAGGAATAGGGATCCTGAAAAACGGACTGCATTTTTTTGCGGTATGGAAGCAGTTCTTTTTCCCCCATGGCTCCGATCTCTGTTCCTTCATAAAAAATCTCACCGCCTGTGGGTTTATGATAACGTAGGATTGCCTTTCCGATGGTAGATTTTCCACTTCCGGATTCTCCTACCAGACCGAAGGTTTTCCCCTTTTCAATCGAAAAGCTTACCTGATCCACAGCCTTCAGTATGCCCGGCTTAAAGGACAGAAGCTTCGGAGATTTCTGTTTAAAATATACTTTCAGATCTTTTACTTCAATTAAGGGCTTGCTCATCTCTTCTCCTCCCTTCTGTGACAGAATATCCTGTGTCCCTCTGAAGCCTCATAATATTTCGGAAGACAGGCTTCACAGGTTTTGTCCGCATATTTACAGCGATTCAGGAAGGGACACAGATCACCGTTTCCGTCCGAAAGATCTCTCTCCAGAAACTGTTCAAAGGTACCTCCCACCCGCGGCATGCTTGCGATCAGTGCCTGTGTATAGGGATGTCCCGGATGAAGAAAGATCTCTTCTACAGTTCCCTCTTCCACCACGTAGCCACCACACATGACAGCTACCCGTTTACAGGTCTGCGCTACAACGCCCAGATCATGGGTGATCAGGATGATGCTCATATTGTTTTTTTTCTGAAGTTCCAGAAGCAGATGAAGGATCTGCGCCTGGATCGTAACATCCAGGGCTGTGGTGGGCTCATCTGCGATCAGAACCTTCGGATCACTGCTCATGGCCATGGCG
Organism: Ruminococcus sp. AF17-12; assembly: GCF_003479245.1. Taxonomy (NCBI): domain Bacteria; kingdom Bacillati; phylum Bacillota; class Clostridia; order Eubacteriales; family Oscillospiraceae; genus Ruminococcus; species Ruminococcus sp. AF17-12. Next base: position 92,284 of record NZ_QUGY01000011.1, on the reverse strand, counting down.
ATCATCACACGCTGGCGCATACCGCCGGAAAGCTCGTGAGGATAGCTGTTCATAGCCTTTTCCGGGTCTGTGATGCCAACGGCTGTGAGAAGCTCCAGCACCCGGGCCTTTGCTTCTTTTTTGTTCATATTGGTATGGCGCCGGATCAGCTCTACCATCTTATTGCCAACAGTGTAAACCGGATTCAGTGCGGAAAGAGAATCCTGAAAGATCATGGCGATCTCACCACCGCGGATCTCACGGAGCTCTGATTCATTTTTCTTCAGGATATCTTCTCCCCGGAACAGGATCTCACCACCCATGATCTTACAGTTGGATGGTCCGAGCCGGAGAATGGATTTGGTGGTCACGCTTTTTCCGCTTCCGGACTCTCCTACGATCCCGAAAAAATCCCCCTCACCGATGGCAAAGCCTGCACCTTTTACTGCCTGTGTCTCTCCAAGGTCTGTAAAGAAAGACACCTTCAGATCTTTTACTTCCAGTAATTTTTCCATATGTAAATGTCCTCCTTACTTGGGCTCGAATACTTTTCTTAATACTTCTCCCAGATAATTGAAGCTGACGACCGTGATCAGGATCAGGATTCCGGGGAAAATAGCCAGATACGGTGCCTGCTGGATATAGCGCTGTGCATTGCTCAGCATACTTCCCCAGGAAGCCGTAGGCGGCTGGATACCCAGGCCGAAAAAGCTCAGTGCAGATTCCATCAGGATGGCATTGGCAATGTTCATGGTTGCAGCCACGATAATGGTAGGCATGATGTTAGGCAGGATATGATGTACAATGGTGGAGAATTTCTTCTGTCCGGAGATCTTTGCATAGATGACATACTCTCTCTCGTTCAGGGAAATGGTCTCGCCACGGACGATCCTGGCAATGTTCATCCAGGTCAGAAAGCCGATGATCAGGACAATGTTCTGAAGTCCCGGTTTCAGGAAGGCATTCATAACGATCATGATCAGGAATGTCGGAAGGCTCATCAGTGCATCCACCAGACGCATCAGCACTGCATCCACCGTTCCTCCCACAAAACCGCTGATGGAACCGATGATCACACCAAGGGCTGTAGAAAGCACCATGGAAAGGAAGCCCACCAGAAGGGATGCTCTTCCTCCGTAAATACAGCGAGCCAGATAATCCCGTCCCATATCATCCGTACCGAAAAGATGCGCCATGGAAGGAGCATTCAGTCTCTCTGTGGCGCTGATGGCATTGGGATCTACCGGATACAAAAAGGCAAAAATGGAGATCAGTGCCAGCAGGATGATCGCTGCTGCACCTGCCACTGCAAGTTTATTTGTCTTAAAACCAAGTTTGATATTTTTCCAGATATTTTCTCTCATGTCCCTTTACCTCCTAACATCCTGCTTTGCGGATCCTCGGATCAAAGACAGCATACAGGATATCTGCCAGAAGATTTCCGAGCACCACGAGAAGCGCGGTAAACATGGTGATTCCCATGATCAGGGGATAATCATACTGCATAACAGCGGTCACTGCCAGCTGACCGATTCCCGGCCATGCAAAAACCTGCTCGGTGATAATGGCACCGGAAACCAGAGACTGCAGGCTCATTCCGAGAACTGTGATCATAGGAAGCATGGCATTTTTCAGTACATGCCGGAAAAGGATTCCAGACTCTTTCATTCCGTAAGCCTTCTGCACCATAACATAATCGGAGGACATTTCCGTAATGGTACTGCTTCTTAAATACCGGATGTACTGTGACGCATTTGCAAAGGTCAGAACTGCGCAGGGCATGACCATATGCAGGATCAGATCTCCTAAGGAACGGTTGCCGTCTGAATGCATACCGATACTTGGCAGGATATGGAGATGCACACTGAAGAGATAGATCAGCATGATACCGAACCAGAACGTAGGAATGGAGATACCTACATAACAGAACATGCTGGTGATCTTATCCAGAACACCATTTTTATTCTTTCCTGAATACAGGCCCAGTACAATGGCAATGAGAAAACCAAGCAGCATGCTGGTCCCCATTAGGATCACGGTTGCGGGAAGCCTCTCCAGCATCTGTGTCAGGACCGGTCGGTTATTCATCAGGGAATTTCCGAAATTCCCGTGAAAGATCCTTCCCAGCCACAGAAAGTACTGCTCATAGACAGGCTTTGTAAGTCCCAGGCTTTCTCTCAGGTTCTGGATATATTCTTCACTCATATTTGGTTCCACATAAGTCAGGACAGGATCTCCGGGCGCTGCTTTTGTCAGTGCAAAGCAGAGAACAGAGACAATAAACAGTGTCAGAATACACTGTATCAGACGGTTTACGATCTTCTTCAAAATGTACCTCCTTTATTTTCCCCGAAAACAGGAAATCGGCTGGCGCAAAAACGCGTCAGCCTCTTTCTGTTTCCGGTATTCATCCGCTATAAAATTATTTATTTCTCCAATGTGTAGATCTTGGAATAATCATAATAAATAGTTTTTAACAGACATTCATCAAAGCCTCCGAAATCTTTACTTACCGCATAGAAACCATTGGAATAAGCGATCGGATAGATATACATGTTATCATTGATCGTATTCTGGATCTCCTTATAAATCTCGCCACGTTTTGTCTCATCTGCAGTGCTGTTGCCCTCTTCCCACAATGCATCCAGATCTGTATCCTTGATCCTGGAATAGTTGGAACGGCTGACGGAAGAACTCATGTCTGCATAAAGGCTCGGCTCTTCTCCCAGAGTGTAGAAGCTCAGTACCAGATCATAATCTGTGCACTCAGGATCCTTTGTCTTATTCTTGAAGGTAGACTCATCTGTAGGAAGAAGATTGATGGTGATTCCTACATTGGCAAGGGCAGACTGTACATACAGAGCCTCACTCTCCATTGTCTTATCTGTGGAGATATACATCAGGTTCAGAGAAAGACTTGTCTTTCCTGCTTCGGAAAGGAGCTCCTGTGCTTTAGCCGGATCATTGTCGTAGGTATTGTCCGGTTTTGTATAGTAGAGTGTATCCGGTGTAAAAATAGAATCTGCAGGCTCTGCATAATCCTCGGAAAGGAAAGCAAACTGACAGAACTCCTCTTTATTCAGTGCGTATGCGATCGCCTGACGTACCTTTACATCCTGAAGATCTTCGTTCAGCTCATTCATGAACATGGCGTTGACACGTCCGGAATTATAGGTATTGATGTTTACGTTATCGTAAGCACTGACGGTATCGTAATCATCTGCGCTGATCAGACGTGCATCCAGATCTCCGCTTGCAAGTGCCGCATTGGCGGAGCTGGAATCCTTTACGATCTTGAAGGTGATGGAATCCAGATTTACATCATCAAAATAGTCATCGAATTTTGTTACTTTATAATACTCTCCGGATTTGTATTCCTCGAACTTAAAAGGACCACTTCCCACCGGTTCATTGTTGAGATCACTTTCTCCGATATTCTCCACGCCGTCATAAATATGCTTCGGAATACAGTAAACCTGGCTCAGTCCACCAAGAAATCCTGCGGAAGATGATCCAAGGGAAATCTTGACTGTAAGGTCATCAACCTTCTCTGCCTCTACTGCCTTGTCATTAACGTATCCGTAAGAAGAATACGGAACATTCTGCTTCTCATCTACCAGCACCTGCATGGTGAATACCACATCATCGGCTGTGATCGGCTGACCGTCATGCCATTTCAGTCCGTCTTTGAGCTTCAGTGTGAATTCGCTGGCATCATCATTGGCTGTTACACTTTCGCAAAGTCCGTTTCCGTAATACATCTCTCCGTTCACGATCTCAAAAAACGGGCTGTACAGTGCCTGCATCATATCGAAGCTTGTCTGATCCACAACATAAAGCGGATTGATGTTCTGCGGATCTGCTGTTTCTGCAATGGTAATATTTCCGCCTTCCGCCTTGGTTCCTTCTGTTTCTGCTGCAAAAGCAGTCATTCCTGACATAACAGTTGTTCCTGCCACTGCAGCTACCAGAAGCGCTGCCAGTACTTTTTTTCTCATTTCCTGTTCCTCCTGTGTTTCAGTGAGTATACCTCTTTTCCCACCAGTTTAATATGATATAAGCAAGATAATACTATACCATATTACCTTTGTCAAGCTGTCCCTGGCTCTTCAGAGATTTTTTTACTGCATTTCGTTAAAGCTTGTATTTATTCTACATACAGATCACACAGGCGTCAAGATAAATTTTCTGTATCTTGCCTCTGATCTATATATATTTCCTTAATTCGTCATATTTTTGATCCAGTGTCCGTAATTGCACTTCAAAAATGCAGGCACGCATTTAAAGATCTGATCTGCATTCAGGCAGCATACCACCACTGCCGGAGATGCCTTGACCACAAATGCCATAAACATGGACAGAGGGATCACGATCCCCCAGGTACTGATCAGGTCCACCTTCATGGAATAAGCGATGCTTCCGCTTCCCCGGATGATACCACCGTTTGTCGGCATCTGATAGGACATTCCTACCATTACTACACTTAAGTCATTACCGAAAGCCCGAAGGCAACCCCTGCAATTTCCACACAGCGCAGTGTAGCAAGCAGGATCTGCGTCACCGCAAAGAAAAAGTAAGTAAACCGGATGATCGCCAGATAGGAAAGACCGGCTTCGATAATCGCCTGATCTGTTGTAAAAAGCCCCAGCAGCTGTGTTGGAAAAAGACTGGCCAGGATAAACAGCACAAGGGCAATAAAAAAGCCTGTGCTCATGGCCCAGGCACCGATCTTCCTTACCGGCTCTGTCTCTTTCTTTCCCCAGTACTGACTTCCGAATATGACAAGTCCGTCTCCCAGCGCCATAAGCAGCTGCTGAAAGACGAACTGTACCTGGTTTACGGTGGTCACACCGGATAATGCAGTTTCGCTAAAGGCTCCAAGCATAATGTTGTCCGCAAGATTGACACTTAAGGTCACTACATTCTGCAGCACCAGCATGGAGCATAATTTCAGAAAATTACGATAAAAACTCTTCATCAGTCTTTTACGATGGCAATGATATCATCTGCGTTGATCACCAGATATTTCTCACCCTCATATTTGATCTCGGTTCCTGTGTATTTTCCGTAGATCACACGGTCGCCCGGCTTTACCTGTACCGGTACTTCTTTACCGTCTACGACCTTACCGCCACCTACTGCGATAACCTCTGCCTGCTGGGTTTTCTCCTTGGAGCTGTCCGGAAGTACGATGCCGGATGCGGTTTTGTCTTCTGTCTCAAAATATTTTACGATAACTCTGTCTGCAACTGGTTTTAATGCCATATTCATTTCCTTCTTTCTGTGATTATTAGCACTCTTGAGCTTCGAGTGCTACTCTTTTTTTATCATACTACATATCCGAAAATTGTCAAGATATTTGCAGATATGTAGTATGATATTATTTATGATAGGGCTCTCCGCTGATGATACGATAGCTGCGGTAGATCTGTTCCAGAAGGATCACACGCATCAGCTGATGAGGAAATGTCATCTTCGAAAAGCTTAAAGCATAGTCTGATCTCTTCAGTACTTCTTTTCCAAGACCGATAGAGCCGCCGATCACAAACTGGATATGGCTGGTCCCACGTATTCCCAGCTCGTTGATCTTCCGTGCGAAGTTCTCAGAGGTCAGCTGTTCGCCTCCGATCTCCAGAGTGATCACAAACGCATCATCCCGGATATATTTAAGAAGACGCTCCCCTTCCTTGTTCCGAATGGCATCTTCTACTGTTTCGCTGGCATTATCCGGTGTTTTTTCGTCGGACACTTCTATGATCTCCAGCTTGCAGTAACGCCCAAGGCGCTTGGAATACTCCGCAATGGCATCCCGCAGATATTTTTCCTTGATCTTCCCTACTGTCAGGATACTTATTTTCATCCGCCGTTCTCCTCCAGATAATTCTCAAATTCTTCTGCTGACATCAAAACCTTCCTTGGCTTGGTTCCTTCCTCCGGACCTACCACTCCTGCGTCACAAAGCTGATCCATGATCCTTGCCGCACGGTTAAATCCGATTTTGAACATACGCTGGAGCATACCGATGGAGGCCTTTTCCTTCTCAATGATAAATTTACCGGCTTCTGTAAAATAGACATCTCTGTCACCGCCGCCGGCTCCTCCCGGGACACCGGCTGTATTGACCTGCTTCTCGATGGAGGTATCATAAACAGCACCCTGGTTTTTGTCAGAAACATATTCTACGACTGCACTGACCTCCTCATCTGAAACAAAAGCACCCTGCAGTCTGGCCGGCTTCTGATACCCCTGAGGATAAAACAGCATATCGCCCTTGCCAAGAAGCTTCTCGGCACCGTTCATATCCAGAATCGTCCTGGAATCCACGCCGGAGGATACGGAAAATGCGATCCTGGACGGCATATTGGCCTTGATCAGACCTGTGATGACATTGACCGATGGCCTCTGGGTAGCAATGATCAGATGGATACCAGCTGCACGTGCCAGCTGGGCCAGACGGCAGATCGCATCCTCAACTTCTCCCGGCGCAACCATCATAAGATCCGCAAGCTCGTCCACGATGATCACGATCTGCGGCATCTTCTCAGGTGCCTTTTCTCCCTCCGGGACCCGCATATTGGCAACCTTTTTGTTATATTCTCCAAGATTACGTACCCCATATTCCGCAAAGGCATTGTAACGGCTGGTCATCTCGGAAACAGCCCAGTTCAGCGCACCGGCCGCTTTCTTCGGATCTGTGACCACCGGAATGAACAGGTGCGGGATCCCGTTATATACACTGAGCTCCACCACCTTCGGATCGATCATGATCAGACGCACCTCATCCGGTGTAGCCTTATAAAGGATGCTGACGATCAGCGTATTGATGCAGACGGATTTTCCGGAGCCGGTTGCTCCGGCGATAAGAAGATGCGGCATCTTGGCAATATCTGCCACTACCGGTTTTCCGGCAATATCCTTACCTGCTGCAAAGGACAACTTGGATTTTGCATTTTTAAACTCCTCTGACTGAAGAAGATCCCTCAGCATGACCGGGCTGTTCTCCTTGTTCGGAACCTCGATCCCCACGGCTGCCTTTCCCGGTATCGGTGCTTCGATGCGGATATCCGGTGTAGCAAGATTCAGCTTGATATCATCGGAAAGACCAACGATCTTGCTGACCTTCACACCCATTTCCGGCTGCAGCTCATAGCGGGTAACGGTAGGTCCGCAGCTCACATTGGTAACGGTTACATTGACGCCGAAATTATGCAGGGTTTCCTGAAGCTTCTGTGCTGTTTTGCGCAGATGTGCATCGGAATCTCCCTGAGATCTGCCATCTCCGCGCTTCAGAAGCTTCAGCGGCGGATACTGATATGGTTTCTTCTCCGGAGCTTCTCCCTGGCTGATCTCATGCTGGATATTTCTGATCCCATGCTCGATCTCTGTCTGAGATGACTTCGGGTTTCTGGAGGGCTGATGGGATGCCTTCTGTTCAGCTTCCGGCTGAGGATCCTCCTTTATCTCAGCGGGAACGGCTGCCTTTCCTGTTTCCCGGGAAGCTTTTGCTGCTGTCTCAGTTTTTGACGGCAGGATCTGCTGCATCTCGGGAATATCTACATCCTCATAGCCGGCATAAGCATCCTCCTCTTCGGCTTCCTGCATTTCTCTTTCGAAATCCGGCTCCTCCGACTCTTCCCGGGCCGGCTGGGACTGTGAACGGTGGATCTGGAATTCCAGCGGCTGAGCATGCTCCTCCGGTTTCTCATCAAGCCCTGGATCCTCTTCTGTCAGATCTGTATCTGCCGGAAGTACAGCCTTTTGTTCATCAAGGAAAGAAGGAAGATTAAATTCTCCTTCCCGGTTCGCCTTCACCGCAGCCTGTCTTTCTTTCTGCGATCTTCTTGTTTTTTTCTTTTGTTTTTTTGAGATATTTTCCGGATCTTTCTCTGTAAGGGCAAGTTCTTCTTCCTCCAGCTCTTCTTCCAGCCGGCGGATCTTCTCCGCTCTTTTTTCCGCACGGATCTTTCTGCGAAGCTCCTTCTGCTTTTCTCTGTCCGGCTGTCCCTCAAGATAAGCTTCTCTGCCCTCTCTTGCTGCATCTGTAAAAAAGTCCAGGATCTTATTCATAAATCCGAAGAAGGATCTCTGTGTTATGATGATGAGAGACACAAGAAGCACCAGAACGATGATCACAGTTCCGCCCACAACGCCAAAAGCGGATGCTGTGGAAATACATACTGCACCACCGAATACTCCACCACCGGTACGGTATTCCGAACTCAGTGAATAATAATCCGAAAACGTGGTACTTGGCGTATAGCCCTCTGTGATCAGCTGAAGAAAGCCGCAGAGGAACACAAAAAATACCACGCCCGCCAGTACCTTTTTGTAGGCAAGACGGTTGGTATTGTTCACGATCAGGAACGTAACTCCGGCAAAAAGCAGGATCGGGAAAATATATGCACAAAGTCCCATGATGCCAAAGCATACGGCACTGATGGCATTTCCTACGATCCCTCCCATACCAAATGCACTGATCATCAGGATCAGGCAGGCCGCAAACATCACAAGGATCAGGATCTCTGTCTGAAAGCGATTACCGACAGGCTGCTGCTTCGCCGCAGGTTTTCTTTTTCTTTTTTTTGTCGTTTTTGAAGCTGCCATTGTCAGACTCCTCCCAGTTGATATCAAATATAATTCGCTGCCAGAATAAGGATTCCGGCTGCAAAAGAATAAAATGCAAAATAACGCAGTCTGACCTGATTCGAAAGCTTAAGCATAAAACGGATCACCAGATAGCCTGTGATCCCGGCCACGATCATTCCAAGAACATAAGTAAATCCCTGGCCAACAGTCATATGAACAGAAGTGAACTCTCCCATCTCCACAAAAAAAGCTCCCACCACAGCCGGAATGCTCATCAGCAGCGAATATTTCACTGCAAACTTCCGTCCGAGGCCGCAGAAAAGTCCTGCGCTCATGGTAAGGCCAAGCCTGGAAAGGCCCGGAAACACAGAAAGGCCCTGGCAGATACCCATCCACATAGCATCTCCGAAGCTGGTTTCTTTTGTTCCCTTGCTGCCATTGACATTACTGTAGTCCACAACAAGGAGGATCACACCTGTAAGAAGGATTCCGATCCCGGAAAACATGTGTGAGGATGCGCTTCGCACAACAAGTCGTTTGCACTGATATCCGATCAGGACTGTAGGAATAGTGGATACCATGATCAGGGCAGTAAGCTTCCGGTAAGTTCCGCTTATGATCTTTGCGTAGGTAAGCTCTTTCCCAGTCCTACGGTTATAGAGAAAAATATTGGCATTTCCGATCAGATCCAGTATCATTCCGATCAGCTCGATCCCAATCTTCTTGATATCCTTCAGAAAAACAAGGATCAGAGCTATCATAGTTCCCAGATGGAGCATCACTTCAAAAAGCACACCGGAGCCTCTGGTACCGCCCAAAAGATCCTGCACTCCACAGAGATGTCCGAAGCTGCTCACCGGCAGAAATTCGGTGATTCCCTGAATGATTCCCAATATAATCGCATGTATCACTGACATAATGATATTTCCTTTTCTTAAATTTTTTCCAACACATTATAGCATAACTGAGTAAAACTTACAATCTTCACTTGGCAAAAGTTTCAAACAAATGTTCTTTTTTTGATCTGCAAGAAAAAAAATCCTCCGGCTGCATCAGAAAACACAGTCGGAGGATCTGTTTATAAACAGACTTTCTGCTTATTTATTTTTCAGATATTCGTCGATACCTTTTGCACCAGCTTTACCTGCACCCATGGCAAGGATTACGGTAGCTGCACCTGTAACGGCATCACCACCGGCATATACGCCGTCCTTGGATGTCTTACCGGTTTCTTCCTCGGCAACGATACATCTTCTCTTGTTGATGTCAAGGCCCTTGGTTGTGGAAGAGATCAGCGGGTTCGGTGAAGTACCAAGAGACATGATGACAGTATCTACATCCATATCATACTCGGAACCAGGAATCTCTACCGGACGTCTTCTTCCGGATGCATCCGGCTCACCAAGCTCCATCTTGACAACCTTCATACCGTTTACGTGGCCGTTCTCATCAACGAGGATCTCCTTCGGATTTGTAAGAAGATCAAAGATGATGCCCTCTTCCTTAGCGTGATGAACTTCCTCTGCTCGTGCAGGAAGCTCTGCCTCACTTCTTCTGTATACGATATGTACCTCAGCGCCAAGTCTCAGCGCTGTTCTTGCAGCATCCATGGCAACGTTACCACCGCCGACAACTGCAACCTTTTTGCCTGCTGCGATCGGTGTATCATAGGAATCATCGAATGCTTTCATGAGGTTGCTTCTTGTCAGGTACTCGTTTGCAGAGAATACACCGCTTGCATTCTCACCCGGGATCCCCATGAACATCGGAAGTCCTGCACCGGAACCGATGAATACAGCCTCAAATCCCTCATCCTCGATCAGCTGATCGATGGTAGTGGATTTACCGATGACAACGTTTGTCTCGAATTTAACGCCAAGCTCTTTGACCTTCTCGATCTCTTTCTTAACAACCTTCTGCTTCGGAAGACGGAACTCTGGAATACCGTAAACAAGAACACCGCCAAGCTCATGAAGAGCCTCGAATACAGTTACATCGTATCCTGCCTTTGCAAGGTCACCTGCACAGGTAAGTCCGGATGGACCGGAACCGATCACTGCAACCTTATGTCCGTTCTTAACCTCTGCTCCTGCAGGTTTGATATCATGCTCCAGAGCATAGTCTGCAACGAATCTCTCCAGCTTACCGATAGAAACAGCCTCGCCCTTCTTACCGCGGATACACTGTCCCTCACACTGGGATTCCTGCGGACATACACGACCACAGATAGCTGGAAGTGCGGAAGATAAACCGATCACCTTGTAAGCCTCTTCCATGTTGCCTTCTTTGATGTGCTCGATAAATCCCGGAATATTGATGGATACCGGACATCCCTCTACACATTTCGGTTTCTTACAGCCAAGGCATCTCTGTGCCTCTTCCATTGCTTCTTCCTGATTATATCCAAGACATACTTCCTCGAAGTTTGTCGCACGTACCTTCGGATCCTGCTCTCTTACAGGAACTTTTTTTAACATTTTTGCATCTGCCATTAGTTGTCACCTCCGCAATGTCCGCATCCACCGTGGTGGGTATCGCCTTCCTGAAGCTTCAGTAATGCACGGCCCTCCTGGGTCTTATACATCTGGCTTCTCTTCATAGCCTGATCGAAATCAACGAGATGTCCGTCGAACTCCGGTCCGTCTACGCAGGCAAATTTGATCTCATCACCGACCTGGAGACGACAAGCGCCGCACATACCGGTTCCGTCAACCATGATCGGGTTCATGCTGACAATTGTGTGGATACCAAGCTTCTTGGTAAGAAGACAGACAAATTTCATCATGATCATCGGTCCGATCGCTACACAGACGTCATAATGCTTGCCCTCGTTTGTCACAAGATCCTCAAGAGTCTTTGTTACCATACCGGAACGGCCATAGGAACCGTCATCTGTTGTAACATAAAGATTGGAAACAGCGCCAAGCTCTTTCTCAAGGATAACCATATCCTTAGTCTTGGAACCAAGGATAACATCCGCTGTGATGCCGTGCTCATGGAGCCATTTAACCTGCGGATAAACAGGTGCGGTACCGACACCACCGGCTACGAATACCATTTTTTTCTTCTTAAGTTCTTCGATATCCTCATGGACGAACTCAGACGGACATCCCAGAGGTCCTACGAAATCACGGAATGAATCTCCCGCCTTCAGTGCGGACATCTTAATGGTAGATGCTCCGATCTCCTGGAATACGATGGTAACTGTACCGGCCTCGCGATCGTAATCGCAGATGGTAAGCGGGATCCTCTCTCCCTTTTCGTCAAGTTTCACAATGATAAATTGTCCTGGCAGACAGTGGCTTGCCACACGTGGTGCATGCACAACCATAAGATGGATCTTAGCTGCCAGCGTTTCAGCTTTTAAAACCTTATACATGGTCTTCCTCCTCGCGCAAATTATAAACCTTTATTAATAATACGCTAAAAATCAGCATATGACAAGAGTAGATTTACAATTTCTGTCAAATTTCTTTACCACAGCACAGCGCAACCATGTTAGTCTTATACAACTAACATCATCAAAAGCCACATACAAAACTGGTTATTTCTGTGTTTTTTTCCTTTCAATAAGGGTATACAATCGGTCCAGTGCCTCCCGGATCCCTCCTACTTCATCGATGAGTCCTTCCTTTACCGCTTCCTCACCCTCCAGCATAGTCCCCACATCTTTTACAAGCTGGGAGGTATCCAGCATCAGCTCCTCCATCCGTTCTGCCGTGATATGTGAATGTCCGGATACAAAGGCAATGATCCGGTCCTGGATCTTTTCCATATTGCGGTAGGACTGCGCCACGCCGATGAACATTCCGTTCTGGCGTACCGGATGGACCACCATGGTAGCACTTGGCACGATAAAGGAATAATCTGCTGATACCGCCATGGGTACACCTATGGAATGTCCCCCGCCCAGCACCAGGGAAACCGTAGGGATACTTAGAGACGCGATCATCTCCGCAATGGCAAGCCCTGCCTCCACATCTCCTCCTACCGTATTTAAAAGGATCAGAAGCCCCTCGATCTCCTCATCGTCCTCAATGAGAGCCAGCTTTGGCAGTACATGCTCATACTTGGTTGTTTTGCTGTGAGACGGCGCGGATTCATGACCTTCGATTTCCCCGATCACCGTCAGAAGCTCCACTTTATGCTTCCGGGAATTTCCATCGAGCACTGCCTGCCCTGTTTCCCGGATCTGTTCGTTCTGGCTCGCTTCCCGGTCCAGTTCCTTCTGTTTTCTCTCTTCGCTCTGTTTTTCCATAAAAAAATACCTCCGGAATCTGAAATTCTGGAGGTATTATATGCAAAATATTACTTTCTATTCAGAGATCATTCGTCCCAGTTTGTCCATACGTCAGTAACGTCGTCGTCATCATCAAGAAGATCCAGTGTTCTGTGAAGATCTTTGATAGCCTGATCATCCGTCAGCTCCACATAGGTCTGCGGGATCATGGCGATCTGTGCTTCTACAAGCGGGATCCCGGCTTTCTCAAGAGCCTCACGTACAGCACTGAAATCGTCCGGTGCTGTGATGATCTCAAAGCTGTCCTCTTCCTCGTTGAAGTCCTCAGCACCTGCATCCAGAGCTGTCATCATCAGCTCGTCCGCATCCATCTCGCCGCACTCATCCTCAAGCTCTTCCTTGTCGATGATGATCTGGCCCTTCTGGTCGAACATAAAGGATACGCATCCCTGTGTTCCGATGCTTCCATTACCCTTGGTAAACGCGTTACGTACATTACCTGCAGTACGGTTCTTGTTATCTGTAAGAGTCTCTACGATAATAGCAACACCGTTCGGACCATATCCCTCATATACAGCCTTCTCGTAGCTGTCTGCAGAATCCGCACCTGCTGCCTTCTTGATTCCACGATCGATCGTATCATTCGGCATGTTGTTCGCTTTTGCTTTTGCGATGACATCACGAAGCTTGCTGTTGTTTGCAGGATCCGGGCCGCCGGCCTTTACTGCCATAACGATCTCACGGCCGATGACTGTGAAGATCTTACCCTTCTTGGCATCATTTTTCTCTTTCTTATGTTTGATGTTGGCAAATTTTGAATGTCCTGACATGGTATCTTCCTCTCCTTGTTACCGTATATTTTCTTTCGTGCCCTGCTCATTTTGGGTACCGTTTTACATAATTGCAACTCGGTTTAATATAGCACTTATGAAAGATTTCGTCAAGAATCAGAAAACAAACCGGTCAAAATTCCTCATGTTCCCCTAAAAAGTCAGTTCCAGACTGATCTCAAGCGCATGATTCACCTTATCAAGCATAGCACTGTCCAGATGACACACCTTATCCTTCAGACGCCGCTTGTCGATGGTGCGGAGCTGTTCCAGAAGGATCACGGAATCCTTTTCGATCCCGTAGGCGGATGCATCGATCTCAATATGTGTCGGCAGCTTTGCCTTATTCATTTTTGATGTAATTGCCGCACAGATCACTGTGGGACTGTGACGGTTGCCCACATCGTTCTGGATGATCAGCACCGGACGGATGCCGCCCTGTTCACTGCCCACTACAGGTCTTAAGTCCGCGTAAAAAATATCCCCTCTTTTTATAACCACACAATTCACACTCCGATTCTGGTCCGGCTTATTTGCAAGCCGTATTCCTTTTTACAGATAAGTATTTCCACAATTTCTTTGTGTATACCATGCGTGGTACTTTTTTACCGGCCTTATGTCTGACCCGGCGTTTTCCGGATCCGGGTATTTACGGATCTACTGGAAAAAGCTCTCCTCTTCTCCGCATTCCTTACCGTCTTTGATATAAACCCGCGGAACACGTTTACTGATCCCGCAGACAAATTCATAGGAAAATCTTCCGGAAAGATCTCCCAGTGTCTCCACACTGATAAATTCCTCTCCATCTCTTCCCATCAGGGTGACCTCGTCCCCGGCCTTCACCTCCGGGATATCTGTGACATCAACCATAAACTGATCCATGCAGACACGTCCGAGGATCGGAGCTTTTTTGCCCCGGATCAGGACCCAGCCCTTATTGGAAAGCTGTCTCGGATAGCCATCTGCATAACCTACGGGGATCGTTGCCATTCTGGTAAAGCGTTCTGTAACAAACGTTCCTCCATAGCTTACCGCTGTTCCACGTTCCACATTTTTCACATAGGATACATGACTTTTCAGCTCCATTGCAGGTGTCAGCTTCACAATATCACGTTCTACCTCCTCTGACGGATAAATACCGTAAATGGTGATACCGGCACGAACGACATTGAGATTTGCTTCCGGAACACGGATGATACCTGCACTGTTGGAGCAGTGACGTACCGGAATATGAACACCTCTTTTTTCCAGAAGCTCTGCAAAACGGAGATAACGGTCCAGCTGCACCAGTGCAGGAGAACGGTCGGTCTCATCCGCCCTGGCAAAATGGGTAAACATTCCCTCGATCACCAGATTCGGGATTTTTGAGATTTTTTCGATCTTTATCGCATTTTCCGGAATATCCGCATATCCGATCCTTGTCATTCCCGTATCCAGAGCCAGATGAATATGTACATTTTTTCCAATGCGTGCACCTGCTTTTGCATATTCTGCTGCTGTATTAAGATCCGATATGGTGATCCGGATATCATTGGCTGCAAGCTCTTCATAATATTCCTCAAATACAAGGCCAAGGATCAGGACAGGCTTGGTGATCCCTGCATGCCGAAGCTCCAGTGCCTCCTCTGCAGTAGCTGTTGCAAATCCCCAGATATAGTCATAGTCCTGGATCAGACGGGCAATAGCTCTGGCACCATGACCATAACCGTCTGCCTTGATCACAGCGATGATCTTTGTCCCTTCTTTGACATTTTTATGCATTTCCTCAAAATTGTGGGCAATGGCATCCAGTGATACCAGTGCTTTTACTCTCTCGTATTTTTTCATAATCCCGACTCCTCTTCACCTATAGCTAATGCCTTGGGCAGATATTCTATGATATCTCCTGCCAGCATACTGCGCTTTCCTTTTTCAGCGGCTGCAAGATCACCGCAAAGTCCGTGAAGATAAACACCTAACGCGGCCTTTAAAACCATGGGAGGCTGTTCCTCCGTTTTCAGATACATACATAACACTGCTGCCAGGATCCCGGAAAGCACATCTCCGCTTCCTGCAGTTGCCATTCCGGAATTACCGGAAAGATTCAGATACATCTGGCCTTTTTCATCTGCGATCACCGTACATGCATCCTTCAATACGCACACAGAGCCTGTTTCCGCAGCACATTTCAGTGCAGTATCTGCGATCTCATGCTGGATCTCCTGGATCGTTCTGCCACTGAGCCGGCTCATTTCTCCGATATGCGGTGTCAGGACTACATGCTCTCCCAGATACTGATACCACTGTGGATGTGCAGCCAGAAGGTTCAGGCCGTCCGCATCCAGGATCAGCGGCTTTTTCTCCCGGGCAGCCGCCGTGAGAAACCACTGTTCTCTCTCACGGCTGGCCACTGATGTTCCAAGTCCCGGTCCGATCACGATCACATCACACCAGGATAGAAGCTGTTCATTGGATTCCTGATCAAAGCGGCTGCAGACCATAGCCTCCGGAAGGAGTATCTGCAGTGGGATCCTGTTGGCTTCCACAGTCTGGATCTTTACCATTCCCGCACCGGCACGAAGTGCTGCACTGGCGCTTAAATAAGCGGCTCCGCACATTCCCTCACTTCCGGTCACAAAGAGCACTTTTCCGAAGGTACCCTTGTTTCCGCCGGGATCACGTTCCGGAAACAGCTTCAGATCTTTATTTTCCAGACAGGCGGCAGATGCAGTCACAGCTTCCTGCTCATAGATCCCGATATCGGCGGTAACGATCCTTCCTGCATACAGTCTTCCCGGATAAAAGCAAAGACCTCTTTTCCGGTAAGCAAATGTGACAGTCAGATCGGCGCTGAAGGCAATTCCCATTTCCAGGCCAGTATCTCCGTTCACTCCTGACGGGATGTCAACTGCGATCTTTTTGGCCCTCGCACTGTTCATCTCATGGATGATATCAGCATAATGCCCCTCGATCGGACGCGTCAGGCCCACCCCAAACACGGCATCTACTATAGTAGTATATTCACTCCACTGCGGGTTATTCACCTCCGGGACACGATAACCGGAAGCGATCTTATACTGAAGAGCTGTCTCTCTGGTCATTTTATCTTTGTTTCCGACCATATAAAACTCTACCCGGATCCCTTTCAGATGGAACAATCTGGCAACAGCGATACCGTCACCGCCATTATTTCCGCTTCCGCAGACTACCAGGATCCTTTCGTCCTTCTGGAGATACTTTTCTGTTTCCTCTACCACCTTCAGTGCCGCCCGCTCCATCAGAACCTCGGAGGGAACTCCGATCTCACGGATCGTTGTGGAGTCCAGATCCTTCATTTCTTTGCAGGTAACAAGCTTCTTCATTCTGTCTTCTGCCTCCCCTCTGTCATAGAGAAAGCTGCCGTTTCCGGCAGCTTAACAATTCTTACTTATCCACATGTTCCTGCCTGTATTTGCTGAGATTATAAGACAGTGTCATCAGACTCTCGGAAAGATGAACGTTCTCTACGATCACATCATCCGGTGTCTCAAGATCGAGATGTGCAAAATTCCAGATTGCCTTGATCCCGTTCTCCACCAGGATATCTGCCATTTCCTTGGCTTTATTCTTGGGAAGTGTCAGAATCGCGATCTCCACATTATTCTCTCTCAGGAAAAACGGAAGCTCACTGAGCATCTGGATCTCAAGTCCACGGACTGCGATGCCCTCAAGCACAGGATTTACGTCAAAGATACCAACCAGCCTGAACCCGCGCTTCTCAAAATCCACATAATTGGCAAGTGCCTGTCCCAGATTACCGGCACCCAGGATGATCATCGGATGAACGGTATCCAGTCCCAGGATCTTACCGATCTCTGTATAAAGATAGTGTACATTATAGCCATACCCCTGCTGCCCAAAACCGCCAAAATTATTAAGATCCTGACGGATCTGAGAAGCTGTGGTATGCATCTTTTTACTTAATTCATTGGAAGAAATACGTTCTACATTATCTTCCATCAGCTCTCCTAAGTAGCGGTAATAGCGTGGCAGACGCTTAATCACCGCTTTCGAGATTTGTTTTGTCTCCACGATAGTTTTCCTCCTTACCTTACACTAGGTTAATTATAACGAATTGACATTTTCCTGTCAATTAAAGTTGTCTATTCTGTACAAATTTCTTTATATTTTTTCTAATAATTGATTTTTTCTTTGAAATCCCGGCAGTTTCCGTTATAATAGGTGGAGGATTTTTCCCTGTTCAGACATAAACAGGGGTGATTCTTTATACAGGAGGACAGTTTTTATGATTTTATCATGTCAGAATATATGCAAGGCCTTTGGCGAAAAAGTAATTTTAAACGATGCATCCTTTCACATTGAAGACCGTGAAAAGGCTGCTCTGATCGGATGCAACGGTGCAGGAAAGACCACACTGCTGCGTATCATCATGCAGGAGCTTTCTGCTGATTCCGGTACCGTGGTGCTTGCCCGGGATAAAAATATCGGCTATCTTGCCCAGTACCAGGATATCCACGGACATCATACCATCTACGAGGAGCTTCTTACCACCAAGCAGCACATCATCGATATGGAACGCCGTATCCGCAATATGGAACAGGAAATGAACACGGTGACCGGTGATGAGCTGAACCGTCTGATGGAAACCTATACCCGCCTGACCCATCAGTTTGAGCTGGAGAACGGATACGCTTACAAAAGTGAGCTGACCGGTGTCTTAAAGGGTCTCGGCTTCACGGAGGAAGATTATGACAAGCAGATCGAAACTCTTTCCGGCGGTCAGAAAACCCGCGTGGCGCTGGGCAAGATGCTTCTTTCCAAGCCGGATATCCTGCTTCTGGATGAGCCAACCAATCACCTGGATATGGAAAGCATCTCCTGGCTGGAAACTTATCTTCTGAATTATCCGGGAGCTGTTTTTATCGTCTCCCATGACCGTTATTTTCTGGATAAGGTGGTCACCAAGGTCATTGAGATCGAAGCCGGACAGACCCGCGTATACAGCGGCAACTACTCTGCCTATGCTCT
Source organism: Ruminococcus sp. AF17-12 (assembly GCF_003479245.1). NCBI lineage: Bacteria > Bacillati > Bacillota > Clostridia > Eubacteriales > Oscillospiraceae > Ruminococcus > Ruminococcus sp. AF17-12. Next base: position 73,642 of record NZ_QUGY01000011.1, on the reverse strand, counting down.
CAAGAAGGCTCAGCTTCGTGACGCACAGTACAAGGCATACTTAAATCAGCAGCGGGATATCAAGCATCAGGAAGCCGTTATCGCCAAGCTGAAATCCTTTAACCGTGAAAAATCCATCAAGCGTGCGGAAAGCCGTGAAAAAATGCTGGACCGTGTACAGAGGATCGAAAAGCCTCTTGAGCTCCAGGACCGGATGCGTATCTCGCTGGAACCACGGGTGTTAAGCGGAAACGATGTGCTCCACGTGGAAGCGCTTTCCAAGGCCTTTCCGGGACAGACCCTGTTCTCCGATATCTCCTTTGATATCAAACGCGGCGAGCGTGTGGCACTGATCGGAAACAACGGAACCGGAAAGACCACCATGCTGAAGATCATCAACGGTCTTATTGAGGCAGATGCCGGCAAATTTTCCCTTGGTTCCAAGGTGCAGATCGGTTATTACGATCAGGAACATCATGTTCTGCATATGGACAAGACAATTTTCCAGGAGATCTCCGATACTTATCCGACTCTCACAGAGACCGAGATCCGAAATATGCTTGCTGCATTTCTCTTTACCGGAGATGATGTTTTCAAGGAGATCTCCGCACTTTCCGGTGGAGAAAGAGGCCGTGTTTCCCTTGCAAAGCTGATGCTTTCCGAAGCCAACTTCCTAATCCTTGACGAGCCTACCAACCATCTGGATATTGCCTCCAAGGAGATCCTGGAGGAAGCACTGGTCAGCTACACCGGTACAGTCCTTTATGTATCCCATGACCGTTACTTTATCAATCAGACTGCGACCAGGATCATGGAGCTGACAAACCAGGCAGTGGTAAATTACATCGGTGATTATGATTACTATCTGGAAAAGAAGGAGGAGCTGACCAGTACCTATGCACCGGGAAGCACTTCTCCGGAGGCACCTGCCGAAGAAAAATCGGTTTCCGAGAACAAGCTTTCCTGGCAGCAGATGAAGGAAGAACAGGCAAAGAAACGAAAACGGGAAGCCGAGCTGAAAAAAGTCGAAGCCCGTATCGAAGAGCTGGAAACAAGAGACAGCGAGATCGACGAAACCATGGTCCTTCCGGATGTCTGCACCAATGTAGCGGAATGTACAAAGCTGAGCCGCGAAAAAGCAGCCATCGCTGAAGAACTGGAAGAGCTTTATGAAAAATGGGAAGAGCTGGCCTGACGGTCAGCTCTTTTTTATCCCCTTATGTTTTTATGGAAGCAGCATGCCGAGATGCTGTTCAAAGCATACACCATCGTTACGGTCTGTTCCTTCCTCCACCGCATCCCGGATCGATGCCGAGATAAAATCCACGGCCAGCTCTGCACAGGTTTTCATGGAATATCTTTTTACCAGCCCTGCACTGAGCACGGATGCAAAAAGATCTCCTGTCCCGGAATAGCTTCCGCCGGATTTCTCTGCAAATACCCAGGAGCTGTTTCCGTTTTCCAGGACAAGATTCCCCATTTTCAGAGGCTGCCCCTCCTCCCTGTGATCCACTCCAGTGATCACAACGGCAGGAAGTGAAAATTTCCGGGCAAGTCCGCACCCGATCTCCCGGATTTCTTCCATCCGCCGGGCCTCTGATACCTTTTGCAGTTTATTCCAGATCTCCTCCATTTTTTCTTTTCCGTAGAGAAGAAGGAGGGCTTCCGTAAGGTTCGGTGTGATCACATAGGAACGACGTGTCAGTTCGCAGAACCGGCTGCGGAGTTCTTCTGTATAGATCGGATAAACCGCGCCGTCATCCCCCATCACCGGATCTGTAAGGATCAAAGTATCCTTTCCTGCAAACGCATCCATAAATTTCAGGATCCTGTCTGCCTGCTTATCATCAGAAAGAAATCCTGTATAGATCCCATCCGGGAAAAATCCTCTTTTTTTCCACTGCTCCATATATGGTTCCATATGCTCTGTGAAATCCTCACAGAAATAACTTTCATAACCGGTCTGGTTGCTTAAAACAGCGGTGGGAAGTGGACACGCCTGGACTCCCATCACCGAGATCACCGGGATCGCTGCTGTCAGTGAACATTTCCCCAGCCCGGAAAGATCATTGATCACTGCTATTTTTTTCATGGTAATTCTCCAGTCTTGAGTTTTTTTCTGTAATATTATAGAATGAACTGTCAGGTTTACGCAATCATTTTTGGAAGGAAATCATCATACTTATGTTAAATATATCCGCTGAACACAAAAAAGAACACCTTTATCTGGAGGTTTATCACTATTACCGGAAGCTGATTCTGGAAGGCCGTCTCCTTCCCGGAAGCAAAATGCCCTCCCTCCGCAAATGCGCCCAGGAGCTGAAGCTGAGCCGTACCACCATCGAAAATGCCTATCTTCTGCTTGCAGCAGACGGATATATCATCGCCAGGGCACAAAGCGGCTATTATGTCACCGGCATTGCTTCCAAGCAGCATCTGCTTACCCCCGAAAAACAGGATAAGGATATCACGCCCTGCCTTTATGATTTTGCCTCTTCCGGTGTTGACCGGGAAAGCTTCCGTTTTGATCTGTGGCAGCGTTACATCAAAAGCGCCCTCCGCCAGGGCGACCGTATGCTTTCTTATGGCGAACCCCAGGGCGAAAGCGATTTCCGGGAGGTTCTCGCAGACTATATCCGGGAACGCAGAAATGTGATCTGCTCCCCGGATGACATTGTAGTAGGGGCCGGTCTCCAGCCCCTTCTCCAGATCCTCTGTCCTCTGATCCATGAACGGAAAACCGTTTCGTTCCCCACACCGTCCTTCACCACATGCAGCACCATCTTTCAGGATTACGGCTTTGATGTCCATTACCGGGACAAAAGCTGCGATGTGATCTATGTTTCTCCTGCTCACATGACGAAATGGGGCGAGATCATGCCGGTAAAACGACGCCTGGAGCTGATCCGTCATGCGGAGATCAATGACCATCTGATCATTGAGGATGATTTCGAAAACGAATTTGTTTATTTCCAGAAGCCGACGCCTTCACTTTTCGGTCTTGCAGGTGGTGAAAACGTTGTCTATATCGGTTCCTTTTCCAGGCTGCTGCTGCCCTCCATCCGTGTCAGCTTCATGGTACTGCCACGCTCTCTCCGGGAAAAATATACAAAAAAAGCAGCCTTTTATAATCAGACTGCTTCCAAGGCAGAACAGATCGCGCTCTGCCAGTTTATCCGCGACGGGCATCTGGCTTCTCAGACTAGAAAGCTCCGCCGCCTTTATTCCCAGAAGCTGAAGGCTCTTTCCCAGGCTGTCCGGGAAACCTTCGGCCAGGACTGCCAGATCCAAACAGGAGCCGCAGGAACCAGCCTTGCCCTTACTCTTCCCTGTTCTCTCACAGGCAGTGAACTGACAGACAGAGCCCGGAACCGTGGTCTGGGACTGGAGGTTCTCAGAGAAAACGGAGCCGAGGTCACCCTGGTCCTCTCCTGCTCCTCCATTCCATCCAAGGATTTTCTGCCTGCCTGTCAGCTTCTGAAGGAGGTTACCGGCTCCTAATCTCTCCGGTTATCGATCATGTAGAGCAGGGCATTTACAATGCACGCAGCGATGTTGCTTCCACCCTTGCGTCCTTTTGCCACAATATAAGGCACATCTGCGTGCATGATCAGCTCCTTGGACTGCACAACATTCACAAAGCCTACCGGCACACCGATGATCAGCTCAGGAGAAAGCTTTCCGTTCTCAATAAGCTCATAAAGACGTACCAGTGCGGTAGGTGCGTTCCCAATGGCAAAGATCAGCTTTTTATCCATCTCTGCGGCCTTGTCCATGCTGGCTGTGGCTCTGGTAGTCCCGTTCTTTTTTGCAAGGGCAGCCACATCCTCATCGGACATGAAGCAGTAAGCCTCACCGCCGTAGCGGGCAAGTGCACGCTTGTTGATCCCGGCCTTTGCCATCTGGGTATCTGTGACGATACAGGCACCGTTGCGGATGGCGTCCATGGCCATCTCCACTGCCCCCTCCGAGAAGCAGAGATTTTTTGCATAATCAAAATCTGCGCTTGTGTGGATGCAGCGTTTTACGATCAGCTCTGTTCCCGGAATCAGGGGAGTATCCCCCAGCTCTTCTGTGATGATCTCAAAGCTTCTTTTTTCGATCTCCATGGGTTTTACATTTTCAAGCTCAACTTTCATTTCTATTCTTCCTCCGTAATCCCGTTTTCCAGTATCTCATAGATTTTTTTCATATCCAGATGCTTCCGCAGCTCTGCAGCCAGGATATCATACTGCTGTTCCTTAAATGCCGCAAAATCCACGCCTGTCATATTTTCCACATCAATACCTTTTTTCTCGCCGATCACGCGGATGATCGCCTCTGCAGATGTTTCCTTATCGAAAACGCCATGGATATAGGTTCCGCACACATTTCCCGCAAAAGCACCCTCTTCTTTTTTCTTACCGCTGACGCTGTCTGTGATCTTCGTGGCTGTTCCTGCATTGTCCTTCAGGATGCTTTCGCCCATATGGATCTCATAGCCCTCGATCTCCGCACCGGAAAGAGGAGCAAACACACCGGACAGCTGACCGAAATGCCCCTGCACCCTGGTCCTGGTTTTCTTTTCGGCAAATACCGTTTCCATGGGAAGAAGTCCCATTCCTTTCATGGAACCGCCATTTTCAACTCCATGAGGGTCGCTTAAGGTTTCACCCAGCATCTGATAGCCACCGCAGACACCAAAGATCAGCTTGCCTCTGGAGGCTTCCTTGAGAACTGCTGCTTCCATTCCGCTTTCCCGCATCCAGATCAGATCGCCCATGGTGTTCTTGGTTCCAGGAAGGATGATCATGTCCGGAGAGTGAAGATCTCTCGGGTGTTTTACATAGCGGAGAGAAACTCCGGGAATGCTCTCAAAAGGATTAAAATCCGTAAAGTTAGAGATCCTTGGTGTACGGACCACTGCGATATCAATGACACCGGCTTCCTGCTTCCGGTCAAAACGTTCCGTCAGGCTGTCCTCATCCTCCACCTGGATATCCAGATAAGGCGCCACACCCACCACCGGGATCCCGCTTCTTTCCTCAAGCATGACAACACCAGGGTCCAGAATAGTCTTATCTCCGCGGAATTTGTTGATGATCAGCCCCTTTACCATAGCCTTCTCATCGTCCTCCAGAAGCTCTACCGTACCGATCAGCTGGGCAAAAACACCTCCACGGTCAATATCTCCCACAAGAAGGACCGGTGCCTTGGCCATCTTTGCCATACCCATATTTACAATATCCTCATCCTTGAGATTGATCTCGGCAGGACTTCCCGCACCTTCGATGACAATGATATCGTTTTCCGCTGCAAGAGCGTTGTACGCCTTCATCACATCCGGAACCAGGGTCTTCTTATATTTGAAATAATCCCTGGCACTCATGGTTCCAAGAACCTCTCCGTTTACGATCACCTGGGAGCCTACATCATTGGTAGGCTTCAGAAGAATGGGATTCATCAGGACAGACGGCCGGATCCCGGCTGCCTCTGCCTGCATGACCTGAGCCCGTCCCATCTCAAGACCATCCTCTGTGATAAAGGAATTCAGTGCCATATTTTGTGATTTAAAAGGAGCCACACGATATCCATCCTGCTTAAAGATCCTGCAAAGTCCCGCAGCCAGCAGGCTTTTTCCGGCATTGGACATGGTTCCCTGTACCATTATTGCTTTTGCCATAATATACCTCCCTCAAGTACTTCGATCAGTTTTACATTTTCTTCATGGCGCTTTACCGCGATCCGGTAATACCCCCTTGTAAGACCCGGATAATTGCTGCAGTCACGGATCAGGATCCGCTTGCGCAGACAGAAGTCAAAGAGCTCCTCCGGTCCTTTAAAGAAAATATAATTTGCTTCCGACGGAAATACTTTATACCCAATGCGGACCAGCTCATCCTTCAGCCACTGTGCCTCCCGAAAAACAAGCTGTCTTCCCTCCTCTACATATTCCGTCTCTGTAAGTGCCTGGATCCCGGCTGCCTGGGCCATGGTGGAAACATTCCATGGCTGAACGCAGAGCTCCATCCTTTCCATCAGCTTTCTGTCAGAACAGAGGCCATAGCCCAGCCGCACACCGGCCATGGCATATCTTTTTGTAAATGCTTTCAGGATAAAAAGATTATTGAACCCGGAAAGAGAATGCTTCAGAGAATACTCTTCCGGTTCCTTTACAAAATCAAGGAAACACTCATCTACCACCAGCAGGATATCCAGCTTTCTGCATTTTTCCAGGATCCTTTTCAGAAGCCTGTGGGGGATCAGCATGCCGGTAGGATTGTTGGGGTTACATAAGAAAGCCATATCCAGTCCCTTATGGAGGATATCCAGATATGCTTCACTGAGCACAAAACCGTCATTTTCCGTCAGCATGTAATATTCCAGCTCACAGCCAGTGCTGGCCAGAGCCTGTCCGTATTCCGCAAAAGTAGGCGCCGGGATCAGAGCCCGCTTTGGCTTTACTGCATGACAAAGCGTAAAGATCACTTCTGCTGCTCCGTTACCGCATATTACCTCTTCCGCTTTTACCCCTTCCGATTCTGCGATCCTTTCCCTGAGAACGCCGCATCCCACCTGGGGATATTGTGCAATATGATCCAGACTGTGGATAATGGCCTGCTTCACACTTTCCGGTGTTCCCAAAGGATTCAGATTTGCCGAAAAATCCAGGCAGTCTTTATGTTTATATACGTCTCCTCCATGTATGTGTTTTGTCATTGGTCATTCTCCTGTCTGTATTTATTGTTACCTTAATAACCCGAACCGGATCCCCGCACTGAGCAGTCCAAATACAACCACTCCCAGTATGGATGCCGCGTACATCAGCCGGTTAGCTCTTTTGATATCCTCCGGCTCCACCGGACGGATCGGATCCCCGATCGTGGGTTTTTCATATAATTTCCCGAAATAATATGCATTTCCCGCAAGCTGTACATCCAGCGCTCCGGCCATGGCAGCCTCTGTCTGAGCAGAGTTGGGGCTTGCATGATTTCTCCGGTCACGTTTGTAGATCTTTGCCGCATTTTTTGTATCCATTCCTGTAAAAACAGTTCCTGCCACCATCAGCCATCCGGAGATCCTGGCAGGGATATAATTGGCCACATCATCCAGCTTTGCCGCAATACGGCCGAAATAAAGATATTTGTCATTTTTATATCCAAGCATGGAATCCATGGTATTGATACCCTTATACAAAAACATCAGCGGCACCCCGCCGATAGCCATATAAAGCATGGGAGCAATCACGCCGTCGGATGCATTTTCCGCAACGGTTTCCACAGCAGCCTTTGTCACGCCGGTTTCCGTAAGCTCTCTGGTATCACGGCCTACGATCATGGACACCGCATAGCGTGCCTCGTCCAGAGTTCCGTTTTTCAGCCGGTCATAAACCTTCATACTCTCATCCTTCAGGGAACGGGTGGCAAGAAGCTGATAGCACCAAAAAACCTCCAGCACAAATCCGGCCACCGGCAGATACCGGTAAAGATAATAAAGCACCAGAAGCGGCACCCCGCCGCTGAACAGACAGACAAGCACTACGATCAGAAAGCCTCCCGTCAGCTCACCACCGTGATTTTTCGGAAAAATCTTCCGGATCGCCTTTTCCAGCACTGCGATCAGATTGCCGATGACACAGATCGGATGATAAAGCCATCTGGGATCTCCGATCAGAAGATCCAGCACAAATCCTATGACCAGTGCAGGAAGACTATATTTCAGCATCTTTTTTCAGCCTCCGTTCTTTCTTATATTCCAGTGCGTTCTTCAGAAAGCGTGCCGGAACCCTGGGATTTCCGTAATAATAAAGATGCGGAAATCCTGCCATCAGCCTGCCTCGGTCATGGATACAATCCCATCCTCTTTTAGATGCCGGCTTTGCCGCATGAAAATCCTCTCCGCAATCTGTGGAATCAAAATAATGGAATTCATGAGCCGGGATCTCACCAAGTCCGGAATCCTGTTTTTCCGTAAGGGTGATATAGCCGAACCGATTCAGCTTCGGTGTGCGGTAAGCCTTTCCAGGGATCACCCCGCAGACTCTGCGCTGCTTTCCTTCCATATCCTCCATCTCCTGATGAAGATACATGAATCCGCCGCACTCTGCCAGACAGGGCATTCCGTCACGGATGGCTTCCCGGATCCGGGTGCACATTTCCTGATTCTCTTCCAGCGCTTCTCCGTTTAATTCTGGATAACCGCCGCTTAAAAGAAGCCCGTCCAGATCCTCCGGAAGCTCTCTGTCATGAATGGGTGAAAAACGTACCAGCTCCGCTCCCATCTGCTCCAGAAGATTTAAATTATCCGCATAGAAAAAGCAGAAGGCTTCATCATCCGCCACACCGATCCGCACCTTTTCCTCTGTACGGTATCCGAAGGCAGTATCCTTCTGTATCAGCATTTCCGTCTCCGGTGCCGCAAGCTCCGGTGCTTCCCCTGCAAGCTCCAGGATCCCATCGATATCCAGGGTTTTCTCCAGTACCTCGGAAAGCTTCTGTAGACGGCTTTTCAGCTCCGGGATCTCCTCCGGAAGCACCAGCCCCAGATGACGGCTTTCGATCACACAGTCCTCCACCTTCGGAACATATCCCAGCACCTTTACGGAAAGCTCCTCTTCCAGAAGCTTCTTCATCCTGGGATACAGCATGGGAGACATCTGGTTAAAGATCACGCCGCAGATATGACTGTCCTTTTTGTATTCCAGAAAGCCCTTTACATAGGCAGCCAGGGAAACACTCATGCCACGGCTGTTTACGATCAGGATCGCCGGTGTATCTGTGGTGGAGGCCAGATCATAGGCGCTGGCTCTGGAGGTGATCCCTCCTACACCGTCATAATACCCCATGACTCCCTCCATCACTGCGATCTCACAGTCCGATGCGTTCTTTGCCAGAAGATACCGGGTTCTGTCTCCATCTGTAAAAAACGTATCCAGGTTTCGGGATCTTGTACCGATCACACGGCTGTGGAACATAGGATCTATGTAATCCGGGCCGCATTTAAAAGAAGCCACCTTAAGGCCACGGTTCACCAGCGCCTGAAGCAGCCCGCAGGTGATCAGGGTTTTTCCGCTTCCGCTGGCACCTGCCGCAAGAAGTATTCTCGGGATCTTCACCTAAATCTCCTCCCCTCTTCCGCTGCAGGAAATGATATAGATCGGATTCTCACCCATCATCATATGATACCTTCCGATAGATTTTGATCTTGCCGCAGACAGCTGTACGATATCCACATCCGTTAGGCTGAAATCTCGTATGGCATTCATGGCTTCCGTCACCGTCTCCAGGGTGATGCAGTTGATCACGATCCGTACTTTTGGATTTTTGTCCAGAAGAAGCCGGATGATCTCGTTCATGTTTCCGGAGGACCCGCCGATAAAGGCATGTGTCGGAACAGGCAGTTCCACCATTGCTTCCGGCGCAGTACCAGACACGATCTCCAGATTGTCTGTGGCAAATTTCCGCCTGTTCTCCTTCAGAAGAGCAAGGGCATCTTCCTTTTTCTCGATGGCATAGACCTGCCCCTTCCAGGCACGAAGCGCCATCTCAACAGAAACCGAGCCTGTGCCCGCTCCCACATCATAGCAGACAGAATCCTCCTGAAGACGAAGCTTGGACAGAGAAACCGTACGCACCTCTTCCTTTGTCATAGGCGCCTTCCCACGAAGAAATTCCTCATCACAGATCCCGTGAACTGCGGGCAAAGGTAGTGCCTTTTCATTGCACGCAGTTACCACGCTTAACGCATCTCCCCGGTATTCTGTAAGCTCTGCCGCACTGGCATGAAAGATCTTTTCATTTTCGTAGGAAAGATTTTCTCCCACATAGAGGGTCACATCACCCATTCCATACGCAACCAGACGAGAAGCCAGACGAGCTACCCCATCCTCTGTTCCCAGAATGGAAAAAACCTTGGGGTTATGCCGGATCAGGGCGATCAGATTGCAGTCTCTTCCATGAGCGCTGACGATTCTGGCATCATCCCAGGAAAGACCGATCTTCGCCATAAAATAGACAACGGAAGAAATCCCGCAGATCACCTGGACATCACCATCCAGAAGGTCCATCAGCTTCCTTGCGCCGCTGTAGAAGCCCACATCGCCGGAAAGGGCAATGGCTACGGTACGGTACTGTGGATGTGTCTTGATATACTCCACGATCTTATCACTGCGGTACTCATGGAGAACCATCTGCCCCGGCCTCTGTACGGCATCTGTCATACGCTTTGCACCGATCAGAAGCTCCGCCTCATCAAAGGCCTTCTTTCCTTCCAGGGTCAGTGTTTTTTCCGCACCCATGCCGATGCCTACAAGAGAAACCCTCTGTGACAGGGTAAGGCCGAACAGCTTTGCCAGAAATACCCTTGCTTCCGGCAGGGACAGCCCCTCCTCCTGCAATGGTCTTCCGATGATCACAGGTGTGACGCCGCAACGCTGACAAGCCTCCATCTTTTCCGGGAATCCACCTGCCAGACCGGTATCCTTGGTGACCAGATAGCTGCACTGAAACTGTCGAAGCATGGCTTCGTTGATCTCTGTAGAAAATGGCCCCTGCATACCGATGAGATGCTTTCCCTCGATCCCCAGCTCCGCGCAGGAGCTGATCACGGAAGGGATGGACAGCACCCGGGCAAAAAGCCTCTCCTGGTAATCCGGGATCACTGTAAATTTAGACAGCTCCTTGCTTCCTGTGGTAAGAAAAATGTTCCCCTCTGTACCGGAAAGAAGCTCTGCCGCCTTCTCCGTGCTTTCCACATAGATGGCTTCCCTGTTCTTCTCCCCCTCCGGACGAAGGACACGCTGATAGCGGATGCTTCCGTTCTCACAGGCAGTCCGGATATTTTTTGTCACCTCTGCTGCATAGGGATGAGTGGCGTCCAGAACGATCTCCGGCGCTTCCCTTTGGAAAAGCTCCTCCATATCTTCGGTTTTCAGCCTTCCAGCGCTGACATGGAGAAATTCATTTTCCTTCAGAAGGGAGCCGCCATATTCCGTGGCTGCACAGGCATAGACCGGAACATGATTTTCCGCAAGGAACTCACAGAGCGCATAGCCCTCGGTGGTCCCTGCAAAAACAATGGCTTTATACATTCTTATATCCCCTTGGTGTTACCATCTTGCCGTTTACATTCTTAGTCTGTGAATTTCCCACAAATACGGTAGTAAACATATCCACTTCTGTATCACGGAGCTCCTTCAGTGTCATGACCTGTGCAGTCTCGCCGTCACGTGCGATCTGGGCAACCGTGCCGCAGACAGTATCCGGAGACTTGTATTTCATCATCAGATCACAGGCCTTCTGAAGATAATCCTTACGTTTTCTGCTGGACGGATTGTAAAGGCATACCACAAAATCCGCCTGTGCTGCTGCCAGAAGCCTTGCCTCGATCTTCTCCCACGGAGTCAGAAGATCACTTAAGCTGATCAGGCAGAAGTCATGGATCAGCGGTGCACCCAGCACTGCGGCGCCGCCTGTGGCTGCTGTCACACCCGGGATAATGGTCAGCTCCACATCCGGATAGTTTTCTCCCACCTCATACATCAGACCTGCCATGCCATAGACACCGGCGTCACCACTGCAGATCATGGAAACGGTTTTTCCTTTTTTTGCCTCGTCAAAAGCAAGTACACAGCGGTCTACCTCTTTTTTCATCGGTGTGGTCATGAACTCTTTGCCTGCAAAATACTCCTTTACAAGATCCACATACACCGTGTAACCGATGATCACATCACTTTCATTTAATGCACGGATCGCTCTTCCAGTCATCTGGTCATACGCACCCGGGCCAATTCCTACAACATAAATCTTACTCAAAACGTATCCTCCGATTTCCGGCTGCAAGGGCGGTGGTCACACCGTCCCGGCCTGTTTTTTTTCTGATCAGTGTACCCTGTCCGCAACCCAGAACCGCGCTTCTCTCACAGACATTCTCTACACCTGTTATCTTTTTTACAAATTGTGACGGGGTAAATTCACCCTGCACTGCCTTCAGCTCTTCCTCTGTAAAGGTCAGAAACGGAAGCTGCCAGGCTTCTGCCAGAGAAAGAAGTCCCACCTCTTCCTTCTTCAGATCGATACTGGCAATAGCACTCAGCGCTTCTCTGTAAACATCCGATTCTCTCAGACATTCCTCTGCCGCCTTCCGGATGGAGGCTGCATCCTTTCCCCTGCGGCAGCCCATTCCCAGAACTGCAGCGGGCGGCACCACATGGACTGTATTTTTAAAGGGCAGGCAGCCTCTGTGGATCGTCACCGCAATACCTGTTTCCGGTGCCTCACCGGCTATCTCACCCTTCTCCGGATCCGCTGCAGCTGAGGGCCTTCCGTCCTTCCCGCAAAGCACCAGACCCTCCGGCAGCTCCCCGTCCCATGGAAACTCACTGTAAAAGCCAACGCTCTTTCCTGCAAGAAGGGCCGCAGAAGCCTCCTTTGCAGCCTTCATATGAAAAATAGCACAGCCATTCTTTTTTGCAAAAACATCCACTGCAAAACGGCTGTGAAGATCTGTGGCTGTTGTCACAACCGGCACCGCCTTAAGATATCCGGCACAGCGAAGAGCCAGCTCATTGGCTCCGCCCAGATGTCCGGAAAGAAGCGCAATGACAAATTTTCCGCATTCATCGATCACCAGCACAGCCGGATCCGTCTTTTTTCCGGCAATGTAAGGTGCGATACTGCGCACTGCGATCCCGCAGGCGCCAATAAAGATCACGCCCTCTTTTCCTGCCTGGAACTGTTCCCCTGCCCACTGGGAGGTGGAAACAGAGATCGGATCCGGAAGGTACCGGCTCTTTTTTGCAAGGGTGACACTCTCACCTTCTTTTTCCAGAGCCCTCTGAAGCCTTTCCCCTGTCTCCAGCCCTGTCATACTGAAGCAAATGATGGAAATGTTCATATTTTATTTCGTAGCCTCACGGAACTCTGTAGTAAAGCCCGGATCATACAGCTTGGATCTGTCATAGCTTGCAGCATTGACCGCATCACCTACCAGCATAAGAGCTGTTTTTGTGATCTTGTTCTCTTTTGCTGTCTGGGCCAGAGTACCCACTGTACAGATAAACTTCTTCTCATCGGGCCAGGTTGCCTTGTAGACGATGGCAGCCGGTGTATCCTCACGGTATCCGCCCTCCACCAGTCTGCGGCTCAGCTCTTCCAGCATACCTGTACTGAGGAAAATAACCATAGTCGCATTATGAGCGGCAAAGGACTGAATGCTCTCTTTTGCCGGCACCGGTGTCCTTCCTTCCATTCTTGTGATGATCACACTCTGGGAAATATCCGGAAGTGTATACTCCAGGTTCAGTGCAGATGCAGCTCCGCAGAAGGCACTGACACCCGGGCAGGAATCATAGGGGATTCCCTTTTCATCCAGGATATCCATCTGCTCACGGATCGCACCATAGATACATGGATCGCCGGTGTGGAGACGAACGGTCATCTTACCTTCAGCCTCTGCTCTCTCCATAACAGAGATCACTTCCTCAAGGGTCATCTTTGCACTGTTATGGATGGTGCACACATCCTTGGAATACTCCAGAAGCTGGGGATTTACAAGAGATCCCGCATAGATGATCACATCTGCCTCTTCCAGATACTGTTTACCTCTTACTGTGATAAGATCCGGTGCTCCCGGACCTGCTCCTACAAAATGTACCATAATTTATTCCTCTCTTCTGTCTTTGTTTTCTTTGATAATGATCAGGGAATAATATCCTGCATCCTCAGGGATCTCCTCCACGGTCCGGTAGATCTTTTCATCCGGCATTCCGCAGTTTTCGATCATCATGGCCTCTGCCCCCTGAGAAAGAAGCTCCGCCTTCACATCCTTCATTTTCTTTCCGGCCTTCATAAGGACCTTGGTACCAGAAAGCTTCAGCGCATCCTCGATCTGATAGGAAGCCGGGATCACGTGAAGAGGCTCTGCCTTCTCCACAAGTCCGGTGTTCAGACGGGCGGAAACTGCACAGAAGGATGTGATGCCACAGACGATCTCCGTCTCATAGCCCTGAGCCACAAGTCTGTGATGGATATAGAGATATGTGGAATACACGGTAGGATCTCCCAGTGTGAGAAATACCACATCTTTCCCCTGGTCCAGGACAGTCTTGACTTTTTCTGCTCCTGCATCGTGATAGCTCTTCAGCACCTCAGGATCCTTGGACATTGGAAAAGGAACTGCAAGAAGCTCCTTCTTTCCAAGCTCCGGATAAGCTCCCTCCACGATCTTAAACGCTACCGTATCCTCCGGAACCTGTCCCGGAAGTGCGATCACCTCTGCCTCCTTTACAAGACGAAGTGCTTTTAAGGTAAGAAGCTCCGGATCTCCCGGTCCTACACCTACACCATATAATTTACCTGCCATATTTCTTTCCTCCTAACTATATTTTCCAGACAGGATAAAACCTGTCTGTTATTTATATCAAATTTTGTCCTGCTCTTTAAAGCTTCCATCCGGACCGGGGGGCCTGTCATGAAAGATCATCCACCCGGACTGCCTGCTCCTGTATCTTATGGATCAGCTCTTCAGCATCCCGAGTCTGCCCCAGCAGTCCGTATACATTGGAAAACACCACAGCACCCAGAAGGATCTGCTCATAGGATCTGTGGTCCAGATAAAACTGGATCTTCTCCATGACCACAGCCATAGTCTCTTTCAGGATACCATAGCTGTCAAGAACAGCCAGCGCCTCATCCGTAGTCCCCGCCTCCAGGATCTCTCTGGCACATTCCAGAGAGCCCCCTGCACGGATGGCACTTGCACAGAGAACCTCCATCCTTCCGTCAGCACAGTGGGAATGGGTATTCATGATCCCGGCGGCAACCTTTACAAACTTACCGATATGAGCCACAAAAAGAATGCCCTTTACGCCCATATCAATGGCCATGTCAATGGTCTCCCCTACATAATTGCTGCACTTGATATTGTTCTCAAAGGGAATGGACATATGCTCCCTGAGATAATCCGCACCGTAATTCCCCGGTGTCACCAGGATATAGTTTTCTCCCTGGCAGAAATGCTGCTTCATCTCCACATGGATGCTTTCGATCAGAGCCTTCTCACTCATAGGCTCTACGATCCCGCTGGTTCCAAGTATGGAGATCCCGCCAAGAATGCCAAGACGGGGATTAAAGGTTTTCTTCGCGATCTCCTCCCCCTGGGGGACGGATACGGTAAGCTTCAGACCGCCCTCGTAGTCATATTCCTGGGCCGCCTCTTCGGCTTCCCGCAGGATCATGGCTCTGGGAACCGGATTGATGGCCGCCTCGCCCACGTTCTGGGAAAGTCCCGGCTTGGTGACACGCCCCACCCCGATCCCACCGTCCAGGATGATCTGAGGCCGGGATTTCTCTGTTTTCTGCTGCTGCCCGGCCTGTTCTGCCGCTGAGATAGAAAACTTCTCCGCTTTTACATAGACCAGGATCCCGTTGGTGGTATCCGGATCATCCCCTGCATCCTTCTGTACCGCACAGGAGACATAGGTTTCGCCCCGGGTAATATCGTGAAGCTGTAATGTAAGGGTGATCCCCTTTGGGGTATCAAGCTCTACCTCAGAAAGAGTCTCTCCCGAAAGCAGCATCCGGACTGCACCCCTGGCTGCCCCGGCTGCACAGGAGCCTGTTGTGTAGCCATAACGGAGGCGCTTGTTGTTTTTTATGACATACTGGTCTTCCAGTCCATTCTTCATATATACGATGCCCTCCTTTTCAGATTACCTTGTGCTCCAGCCATTTGCGGCTGTGGAAACGCCAGGTAAAAATGATCCCACGAACAGTCCAGTCTGCAAACATTCCGATCCAGACACCCATAGGCCCGAAGCCCAGGACACGGATCAGGAAAACACAGAGACAGAACCTGCACGCCCACATGGTACAGCAGGAGGTGATCATGGAGAACTTCACATCACCGGCTGCACGAAGACCATACCCCGGCACGAACGCCATTGTCCATACCACAGGCTTTACGATGGTGATCCATGTGATCATGTGGATGCACATTTCCGCACTGGTACTCTCCATTCCGCCAAGGATCGTCACCGGTCTGACCAAAATATACACGATCAGACAGCTTACGATAATAACTGCCTCTGCAATGACACAGAGTTTTTTTATGTAATAGACCGCCTCATCCTTGCGGCCGGCACCAAGACACTGGCCTACGATGGTCATCAGGCCCACACCTACTCCGATGGCCGCGATACCATTCAGGTTCTCAAGGATATTGGTCATTGCCTGCGCTGCGATGGCTGCTGTTCCCAGTGTGGAAACTGTAGACTGGATGGCAAGCTTTCCAAGCTGAAACATACTGTTCTCAATTCCCGAAGGAATCCCAAGTCCCAGGATACGTCCGATCATGCTCCAGTCCGGACGGATCTTCAGGTAATCTTTCACAACGACAGGCTGACGATCCTTACGCAGCTGCCAGAGAACAACCACTGCACAGAAAATACGGGAAACCAGTGTGGAGATCGCCGCTCCTGCAACACCAAGGTGGAAAACCCAGATCAGAACCGCGTTTCCGCCAATGTTCATGATATTGGAGATCATGGAGATGGCCATAGGCCCCTTGGTATTCTCCTGGGCACGAAAGATCGAAGCCGCAGAATCATAAGCCGCAATAAAGGGGAATGACAGTGCCGTGAAAAAGAAATAGGTTTCCGATGCACGCATAACATCCGCATCCACCGCACCGAAGATCAGCCTCAAAAGCGGCTTCTGGAAGATCAGACAGACTGCAGACACCACTACAGAGATCGCTGTGATGATAAAAAGCACCTGCCTGGCAGACATATTCGCCTTCTCATAATTCCTCTGTCCGATATACTGGGCGCAGACAATGGCGCCTCCCGCTGCCAGCGCCGAAAAAGCCTGGATCAGAAGCACATTGATGGAATCCACCAACGATACCGCAGAAAGAGCCGCAGATCCCACATTGCTGACCATCATGGTATCTGCGGTTCCCATTATCGAATTCAAAATCTGTTCCAGCACTACCGGCACCAGAAGATTACGGATCATCCGGTTGGTAAACATATGCTGCTGTTCCATCGTTACATCCTCCGCCTCACTTATTTATGACCTGACAAAGCAGAAAAAAACGTCTGTATTTTATCAATCACACTTTCTCTGACATTATACCCTTTTCCCGCTCTTTTTCCAATATATTTTCTGTGTTTTTTGTACAAACTGCAAAATGCCGCAGGCGTGAAACCTGCGGCAGTCTTTCTTTTGTCTTTTTTACAGTGTTGGAGCATTCCTCCAACGCTTCATCGCTCTGTACCTCCGTTGCCTTTCAGCTCCAACACTGATCTTATCTGTCGGTGCTGTACCCGGAAAATACACACCCTTTTTGTACGGAAGATATGAAGTAACAGAGGACCTGGACAGGCCAAGAGCATTTGCAGTTGAAAGGACAGCAGCTTTGTGATCCTGTGTTTTTCTGAAATCATCAAAGGTCTCCTGCACCTTCTCCGCCACATCCGATGCATACACACCGGCCGTGATAAGCAGCTTCCGAACCTTGATCGGATTCAGCCCCAGCTCATCTGCAATGGCCTGCAAAGACATTCCCGCTTCATAAAGCATAACAGCCGGATCCATCAGTTCCTTAAGGATCTTCCCGGCATCATACTCCGGCTTTGATTTCCTGCGGCCACCGCCAGACCTTCTTGGTTTATACGCTCTTTTCTCACCCATAGATCACAAAACCAGCGCATACATTTTGAAGGTCATCTCGCCGCCATCTGTTAGAACATACAGTTCCTTCTTATCAATACTGTTATGCAGCATTTCATCAGACGGATGGATACCCTTCTTCCAATGTGGAAACGATAGATTACCCTGCTCCTGATCGATCAGCTCCCAGTACAGAGATTTTATGTTGTCAAAATCATCTTTTACTGCCTTACGAAATATCATTTGCTCCATTTCCTCTTACTCATGCAACTCCAGCGGCAGTCCGTCCGGGTCATGAAAAAATGTCATCTTCTTGCCGGTAAAATCATCCACACGGATCGGCTCACATTCGATTCCGACCTCCGCCAACTCTTTCACCGTCTGCTCCACACTCTCCACACAGAAAGCAAGATGACGCAGACCACAAGCCTCCGGACAACTCACCCGCTTCGGTGGATTTGGTTCTGCAAAAATCTCCAGCTCCGTATGCTCATCCACACGTAGATCCAGCTTCCAGTCCTTACGCTCTGAACGATAGTTTTCTCTGATGATGGAAAAGCCAAGCTTGTTTACGTAGAAGTCTTTGGCGGATTCGTAGTTGGATACGATGATGGCGATGTGGTGTATTTTTGATAGGTTCATTTTTAGGTACTCCTTTTTAGTTTATCTTATTTTCGTTATAAACTATATAGCGATTTTTAAAATATACCGTGTGTGCTTTAGCCCTGAAGGAGCACATGTATCACACACGGCATTATTTTTATTTCAGCCTTTCACTTGCATTTTAGTATATCACAAATCTGCAAATAAACCAGCCTTATACACGTATTTTTTACTCCACTGTAACACTCTTTGCAAGATTTCTCGGCTTATCGACATCCAGACCCTTTGCAACAGAAACATAATATCCCAGAAGCTGCAGAGGAATCACTGCCAGACTGCCCACGAAATGCTCATCTACCTTCGGCACATACACAGTGAAGTTCACCTGATCCTCGATCTCGTATTTGCCATATGTAGTCAGCCCCATCAGGTAAGATCCGCGGCTCTTGCACTCTAACATATTGCTTACAGTCTTCTCATACAGTCCGCTCTGAGTCAATACACCAATGACCAACGTTCCCTGCTCGATCAGACTGATCGTGCCATGTTTCAGCTCACCTGCTGCGTATGCCTCTGAATGGATATAGCTGATTTCCTTCAACTTCAAACTGCCCTCCAGGCAAACCGCATAGTCAATACCACGGCCCACAAAGAATACATCATGGGCATTGGCATACTTTGCAGCAAACCACTGGATACGTTCTTTATCTTCCAGGACCTTCTGCATTTTTTCCGGAATAGTCTGCAGCTCAGAGATATAGTAACCATACTGCTCGTCTGTGATCTTTTCTCTGACTTTTGCAAACTGAACAGCCAGGCAGTACATAGCTGCAAGCTGTGCGCTGTATGCCTTGGTCGTAGCAACAGAGATCTCCGGACCAGCAAGTGTGTAGAACACCTTATCTGCTTCACGGGCAATACTGCTGCCAACCACATTGACGATTGCCATCGTGGCGATACCCTTTTCCTTTGCAAGCCGCAGTGCTGCCAGTGTATCTGCTGTTTCACCAGACTGGCTGACAACGATCACCAGAGCTTTCTGGTCAACCGGCATTTTACGATAGCGGAACTCTGACGCAAGCTCCACACGTACCGGGATATCTGCCATATCTTCCAGTACATATTGAGCAGCCATACCAACATGCCATGCAGAACCGCAGGCAACAATATAAATCTGCTCAAAGCTCTTAATCTCGTCCTCATTGATTTCCACACTGGACAGGTCGATCACACCATTCCTGATCACAGAATTAAGGGTATCCTGGACAGCCTTCGGCTGCTCGTGGATTTCTTTCATCATGAAATGCTCAAAGCCGCCCTTTTCAGCCGCCTCCGCATCCCACTTGATTTCTGTAGTCTGCTTCTCGATCTCGTCACCGTTCAGATCATAAAAATGAGCTTCGCCCGGTGTCAGCTTTGCAAACTCAAGATTCCCGATATAATATACATTTCTCGTATATTTCAGGATTGCCGGGACATCGGAAGCCACATAGGTCTCTCCATCTGCAATACCAATGATCATCGGACTGTCCTTACGCGCCACCCAGATCTCGCCCGGATAATCACGGAACATCAGCTCAAGAGCATAAGAACCGCGGACACGGACCATTGTCTTCGCAATGGCATCGATAGGACCAAGGTTGTACTTTTTATAATAGTAATCAACCAGCTTAACAACCACCTCTGTATCAGTCTGACTATAAAAAGTGTAGCCGTGCTTCAGCAGCTTCTCTTTTAATTCTGTGTAATTCTCAATGATACCGTTATGTACACCAACGACCTCAGACTCCACAGCACCGGAACCTGATTTACTGCAGTTACCAGAAACATGAGGATGTGCATTGATCTGGCTGGGTTCACCATGGGTAGCCCAGCGTGTATGTCCAATACCACAGGCTCCTTTTAACGCTTTACCTGCATCTGTTTTCTCGACCAGATTCGTCAGGCGGCCCTTTGCCTTCACGACCTCTGCCAGAGCCTCTCCATCACGGACAGCCAGTCCAGCTGAGTCATATCCTCTATATTCCAGTTTCGACAGACCGTCCAGCAGGATCGGTGCTGCCGGCTGTTTTCCTGTAAAACCAACGATTCCACACATAGGTTTATCCCTCCCGTTATTTAAATCTCTCGTCTATTATACTTCCCTATTATGCAAAACGGCTCTGGATGATTGTCCAGAGTCGTCATTGACCTTATGCCTTATATCCCTTTTCACAAATTACGTTGACCACTTCATCAACATACTTCTGGCAGGTATCATGGTCAGGTGCTTCAACCATAACACGCACGACCGGCTCCGTTCCGGACTCACGGACAAGAATACGGCCAGTATCACCCAGTGCTTCTGCAACCCTGGACACCGCTTCCTGTACAGCAGGATCATTCTGTGCAGCCTTCTTATCGGTCACACGGATATTTTCCAACACCTGCGGATAGATCTTCAACGGTGCTGTCAGCTCACTCATCAGCTTCTTCTTCGCCAGCATGACTTCCATCATCTTCAGACTGGTCAGGATACCATCGCCGGTGCTGGCATACTTGGAGAAAATAATATGCCCGCTCTGCTCACCACCGATACGGCAGTCATTCTTCACCATATACTCGTAAACATACTTATCACCGACAGCAGTCTTGGCATAGCCAATACCCCGCTCATCAAACGCCTTATACAAACCAAAGTTTGACATGACCGTAGTTACAACTGTATTATTCAGCAGCTTACCACGTTCTTTCATATAACAGCCGTAAATATACAGGATATGATCACCGGTAATGACATTACCCTTCTCATCCACGCACAGGCAACGGTCTGCATCACCATCGTAGGCAAATCCAACATCCAGACCTTTCTCCACAACAAGCTTCTGCAGTCCCTCGATATGGGTAGATCCAGCATTGTTATTGATATTGGTACCGTTTGGCTGGTTATTGATAACATAGGTATCTGCACCAAGAGCATCAAAAACAGACTTTGCAATATTCCATGAGCTGCCATTCGCACAGTCCAGACCAACCTTGACACCTCTGAAAGAATAGATACCTAAGGAAATCAGATAACCCATGTAACGATTTCGACCTGCCACATAATCCACCGTACAGCCAACATGATCACGGCTTGCAAACGGCAGCTCCGGCCAATCCTTGTCGAACACATGGAGCTTACCATCAAGGTAATCCTCTATCAACAGCAAAGTTTCTTCCGGCATCTTCTCACCATAACAATTGATCAGCTTGATACCGTTGTCATAATATGGATTGTGGCTTGCAGAAATCATAATGCCACAGTCAAAATCATCCACACGGGCAATGTAAGCCACGGATGGAGTGGTGGTAACATGCAGAAGATAAGCGTCTGCACCAGAAGCCGTCAGACCAGCAACCAGGCTGTACTCGAACATATAAGAACTGCGACGAGTATCCTTACCGATCACGATACGAGCAGGGTTGGTATCACCGTTTCGCTCACGCAGAGCATTATAATACCAACCTAAGAAACGACCAACCTTATACGCATGGTCTGATGTTAATGTAATTCCAGCTTCACCACGGAAGCCGTCTGTTCCAAAATATTTTGACATTTTGAATTCTATCTCCAACAGAACAATTTAAAATTTCTCTTCCAAAACATCTGCGATTCTTTCACAAGCATGACCATCTCCATACGGATTACTTGCTTTACTCATCGCATCATATTCCTCTCTATCAGAAAGCAGCCGGCTAAACTCATTGTATATCGTTTTTTCTTCTGTGCCAACCAGCTTTAACGTACCCGCCGCAATGCCTTCTGGACGTTCCGTAGTGTCACGCATAACTAAGACTGGCTTACCAAGAGATGGAGCCTCTTCCTGAATTCCACCAGAATCAGTCAAAATCAAATAACTTCTACTCAGGAAATTATGGAAATCAAGAACATCAAGCGGCTCAATGATATGAATACGGTCATCATTGCCCAAATACTCATTGGCAATTTCACGAACAACCGGATTCATATGAATAGGATAGATTGCTTTAACATCTGGATGTTCATCCATAACACGACGAATTGCCTTAAACATATGCCGCATTGGCTCACCGAGATTCTCACGGCGATGTGCGGTAATCATAATAAGGCGACTACCATCTGCCCACTCCAATTCTGGATGTGTATAACTTTCTCTGACGGTTGTTTTCAACGCATCGATTGCAGTATTGCCCGTAACATAGATACTTAACGGATCTTTACCTTCTTTCAAAAGATTTTTCTTAGAAAGTTCTGTCGGAGCAAAGTTAAATTTGCTAATAATTGAAACTGCCTGACGATTAAATTCTTCAGGATAAGGGCTATTAATATTATAAGTGCGCAAACCAGCTTCTACATGACCAACTGGAATCTGCAAATAGAAGCAAGCCAAGGCTGTTACGAACGTAGTAGATGTATCGCCATGAACCAGCACAACATCTGGCTTTTCTTTTTCCAAAACATCTTTAATGCGATTCAAAATATTAGTTGTCACATCAAATAGAGTCTGCTTGTCTTTCATAATAGACAAATCATAGTCTGGAGTAACATCAAATGCTTCCAAAACCATATCAAGCATTTGACGATGTTGTCCTGTCACGCACACTACCGTTTGCAGTTCTTTTCGCTTTTTTAGTTCATTGACAAGCGGACACATTTTAATAGCTTCCGGTCTAGTACCGAAAACAAGCATAACTTTTTTCATAATCCAATTTCCTTTCTATTCATAATATTTATCACATTTTTTAAGCCAAAAGCCCAAAAGAAGTGTTGTAATTAAAATAGCCAAAATATTTACACCTGTGCAATTAGTTAGGTGCATCATAGTCATAGGTCCAAGAACAAAAAACCGATGTACTAAATATCCCTCATAAGAATACTTATCTGATAGTTTGACGATAAAATCTACAATCTTCGATGGAGTTCTTCTTTCTAACATACATTTAAGAATACATCTCAACACAACAAAAATTGCTATTCCCAAAAAGGCATGCGAATAACCTCAAAACACTTAAAACAATACATTACTACTTTCATTCAATCTTATTCACACAATATAAGTTAAAACAATTTGAATTGTATTAAAGATTACAACTAGCACTAATATAACTTTAATCAGTAGTTTCTCCCATAAAATTCAACATTATCGGTAACATTCTTCCCTCCATATAGAAAACCTAAACTAACAGAAAATCTGAACGCCGACATTAAACCACCAACATAATCCGTTTCCTAAGTATTGTTGAATATGACAAGTTACAATACAACAAAATGCAATTAACCTAATGTAACTAATCGGTCAGTCGACCAAATTATTCCTGTTTTTATAGTCGTTGTCAATTTGATTCATACTTCTGCGTATTCTCTTTCTCCAATTTAGTAACTTCTTTTTTTAGCATAATACACAAAACCATCTCTGATAATAATGGAGCCATGCAAGCTCCGTCACCCTTCAACAAATATACTAATAAAAAATTAAGTACAACCGTTACCACAACTCCAATTTGAAAACATCTACTGTACTCCCTGTCATGCCCACTCGCCAAAAGTGTTTGTATTCCGGTAAAATTATTATATATTGCCATGACCATCCACAGTAATAGCGGAATCATCCAGTAAAACTTTGCTGCATACTCCACTCCAAAAGCAATAGTCACTAAGAATTTTGAAACAACAGAACAGCAAACTGCAACCAAAAGGAAAAGCGGTACAAAAATCTGCTTCATCCTATTCACAAATAACTTCCCTCGCTTAAATGATTCGTTGAATCTCTGACTTGAAATTGGATAAAGTACTTGTGTGATAGGAGTCCATGCTAAAATAAGTATATTTGGAATTTTTTGGATCGCCGAATAAATTCCAACCTCCTCATTTGTTGCAAATAGGCCCAAAAGTGTAATTCCTATCGCTCCAAATACTTTAGAACTCAGCTGTGTTGTAAATACATACCAGCCACTCTTTAATTCGCTTGCAATCTCATTCAAATTAACTTCAACTAAACGTATATTAAAGGTTTTACAAGCAAATATCATTCCAAGCATGCCACTAATAACAGGAGAAATAGCATATAATAAGCAATATAAATATAAATCGTTAATAGATTTGACAAATACAAAAGTCATGATAACTGTAATAGTTCTGGAAATCATGCTGACAATTGTTATGTACTTCATCTGTTGCATACCTTGAAAAAGCCAATTCAGTTGGATACAATTTCCAAATAGCGTAATCATTAAAATCATTAAACAAAAACACTGTGACAACTGATTTCTATTTAGGAAAATATACCCAACAGTTATACCAAAGCATACCATTAGTAGAATACACCTAGAAAAGAAAACCGTTGAAAATGTTTTACTTAGTGAATCACTATTTTTATCCGATAAAGCCACTTTCCGTGTGGCAGACATTGCAAATCCATATTCAACAACAACTTGATAGTATCCAATAACGTTAATGGCAATAGAGAAAATTCCGTATTGCTTCGCTCCCAAGATTCTTGTTATATACGGTAGCGTAAGTAGAGGAACAACTGTATTAAAGATCTGCAAGAGATATAGCCATGCTCCATTTTTCACCGATTTTCTTTTTAATATTTTTTTTATCATCTCTATTCCGTTCATATCGCTTTTTCTTTCTCAATCTTTAATATGTTATTGTGAACAGCACAAGTGAATGCCAAGACGATTGGCACCATAAATATTCTCTGAATTCCAAACGAATTCAACGGTATAGAAACAATTACAATATAAAAAAATTCACCTAGCAAATACAATGAATATTTATACTCCTTTACTCGATTACATTTAATTACAACATAAATCATATATATAAGAAGTACACCATATAGAAAAAGTGAAAAAAGGCCAAATTGCAAGAAACATTCAAATATTCCCAAATCATCAAGATACATTTGTGTATCCAAATTTCCAAACATAAGGATCTTGCCATTTGCATTCATGGATGTTAGTATACCCAATCCTGTTTTCCATTTTCCATTGAACAAAAGAGAGCTATAATATGCAAATTCATACTGTCTATATCCAATTGAACTATCAGAGATTGTGATATTCATTTTATTCAATATAGTATCCGCGAATCCCATATTAACTGCAATCACAAAAATTGCAAGTAATAATAACTGGACAATCAATTTTTTTGACGAAGAGCGTTTTTCTAGAAAAAACATTGATATAACACAAGCTATCGTTCCTAAAATTAGCGACCTTGTCTGTGACACAAACACTAAATATGCAGCAACAAACATCAAAGCTACCACATATCTTTTTTTCTTATATTTTTTATATAAATAGTACAATGCGGGAATTAGCACTCCGATTAATGCTGTTGCATCAATACGCAATTTACCACCTCTCCCCCAAGAGATACCGTACTCATATAACAAACTATTAAAAATCGTAATTCCAAGATAGTTTTTGCATAGCCAGGTAATTGTTCTTAGACTCAATGAAGCAATAATAATTCCTACCGTTTTTTTTAAGTATTTATCGAAATTTTTGTCTTTAATAATTTCATAATACAATGGTATTGCAAAAAATATCCATAAATACTGTCTTCCCGCATAAAAGGTCTCATAATTAGAATACGCATATAACTTTTTGCCTTTCATTAACTCGAAAGTAACAATACAAATTGTGCCTAGTATGTAAACCCACAAAAATCTGTCTGAATACGTTTTCTTTATTCTATGAGTTATAATATATAAAAGCACCAACATCACAATTGCTATTGTAAGTATGGTTCTCCATGTATCCAATACCCCACCCAATATTAATGGGATTCCTACGCCTAAAGCAATTATCACCTCAATCAGTGATTCATATAATCTTATCTTCATTCTCTCACATTGCCTCTTCGCTTTAAGGTTTTAATAATAGTATCCACTCTGCACTTCCAGCTATTCTCCCTTAAAAAAGTCTCTCTATCATCATTACTGTATTTCACATCATTGCTTTTTTTCAAGTTTAGAATTTGCTTTATAAATTCATCATATCCAGTATAAAAGTAAACAAATGGTTCAAATCGTTCTATTTCTTCATATCTACAAGTTAAAATGTTTTTATTGAAATTAATGTATTCATATAATTTCACTGGATCAACTGCTTCAATAATCTCATTTATCAGAAAAGGCATAATTAGGCAGTCCGCATCTTTTATATTTTCCAACAGCTTTTCATGTTCAATTGTACCATGGTAGTGAATTCGCTCATGTTTTGGAATTTGCACTCCGGCCAACGGCCCAAACAACTCATATTGTATATCTGCACATTCCTCCAAACTTCTAAGTATATAATCAAAATTAAACCATGTACTTATTGTTCCAAAATACGCAAACGTATACAATTTATGTTTCTTTTCCGAAACGGTTTTTGCCTGATCCAGAATAGCACCATTATATCCGTTTCGTACCAAATTTATCTTTTCCTCAATCTCATTACCATACCTACTCTTTAAGATATCTATGAGGTGATTACTCGATACTAAAACAAGATTTGCCTTTTTTATCAAATTTTCTTCTTGTCGTATTATTATTTCCATTTGACGTTCATCATTAACAAATGCTGGATGATTGTCCATGCAATCATAAATAACAATTCCTTTATAGTCATTTGGAATTGTATCCACTTGATTTGGAAAAGTTAAGTAGAGTATATTAGCTTCTGTTTTCTTGATTTTCTTTTTTACAACATTACATTTGATAGCCGCATTTACCTTTGACAAAAAAACGTATCTATCACCACGAGGAATTACATAAATTGGATTCAAATTCACATCCACATTTTCTCTTTTTTGTAGACCGGTTCTACCATATCTATGCTGATACATAACATGCACATTAAATTGGGTGTTCAAAAGTTCTGCAATAAAATGTGGTCTTTGCTTTATCCAATTCCAGTCAACATTCATTACATAAACTAATTCGTTTTTATTCATATTTTTTCCTCATCTGCTTTTTGTTTTCATGAACTTAATACATTCCTATAATAATTCTAATTACATATGACCTTAGTGCTTCACTATTTCCTATATTCTTTGTTGCATTTTTCAAGAGCCACAGCCGATGTTTTCGATATTCAGATATACGTTGCAAAAAAATTTTATCATTTACAGGAATATCAGGAACATTTCTAAGCATCTCTCTTGCAACGCTTGACATTGAATTTACCTTACTATTTTCCCAATTCCAAATTGTTGTCTTTATCTGTTCAAAAACAGATTTATTATTTTTTGCTACGACATTATTTGCATGCACTCGGTATCCAAAATGCGGATTTACATCCCAATATATTTTTCCCAAATATTTCGCATACAACATGAGAACTACATCATGCATCGGAACACAAGTTAATTTAAAACTTTTTATGTAATTACGCAAACTGTCAGTAAATATCATTGAACACCCTTGCGTACATCCAGAGATAAATAGATTTTGTACATCCATATTCGGAATTCCAGAAACCCTGTTCTTTTTAATTACGACGTCTTTTTCATCTATGATGCGACAATTACATGCATATAGTTGTATACTACCTTTGAGCTTTTCAATTCCTTTTTCAATTTTATCCTTATCCCAAACATCATCTTGATCACAAAAAGCATAATAGTCTGCTTTTACTTCCGATTTCATTAAAAGCTGCCAAAAACTCATTGCCGGACCAGCATTTTTTTCTTTATACAACACAATGTTAATTTTATTTTTCCACTTATCAATAATGTCAAAAGTATCGTCTTTGCTTCCATCATCTCTAATATAAAGCGTCAAATGATTTACAACGGTTTGCTCTGCAATACTTTTCAGTTGTTTATCCAAATACTTATGACCATTATATGTTGACATTAATACTGCTATTTTCATGATTTCTCCATTACAAACAGCTGAATCATAAATTGTTCAGCACTTTTGTGATATCTATATACTTATTCTTTCCAAATGGCTCATAAGAAGCCATTATAAACTCATGCTTGGGAAACTGGCGAATAACTGTGTACCCCTCATTTTCATTAGTCCAGTGCTTACAAGTAAAAAATACTTTATTTTTAAAAGGTAACTTCATAAACTTGTTCACTTCTGTCTCTGTGCAACCATTTTGATCGTTAAACTTCACTAGTAACTTATTCCAATTAATTCTTTTTACACGCCGTTCCCATTTTTCTCTTACTTCTTGTTCACTGTGATAATGCAAGAAAAAAATCTCGATTGAGTTTTTTCCATTAGACAAGACACCAACAGGATAGGAACCAAATCTTTTATCTTCTGAAATCTGAGGTATATCTTTCCATCGAGATTTTGTCGGACTGATAAAAGTCAATTTCCCATTGACATAGCCCTTTAAGTCAGACAAAAACTCTATATAATCCTTGGCTATAAAAAACATCCCAACTGTAGGAGATTCTTTTGGCAAATTATAACTTTCATAAATCATACCACCCCAACAGTTATTCGAGATAATTGTAAAATTCGTAGACTTAAGCTGTTTTTTTCTATAATTTGCCAAGCCAAGTCGCCAGTATTTTAATATCTTCAGCCTTAATCCTTCATATGTAGGCATAATAATTCTCCTTAATAAACTATAGGCGATTTAATGGATATACTTTATTCTCGATTTTTTTTCTTTCGCAATTCGCAATCATAAATATTTTCAACCAATTTTACAGATTCTCGAATATCATAATGTGCAATTTGTTTCGCATGTTGTAAACGATATTGCTTTCTCTGTTCATCTGTCCTCTGCATCATTGAGAAAATGGTATCCGCCCATGTCTGTGGATCATCCTCTATTGATTTCCAGATAATATCCCCAAAATCTACCTCTTGTGTTACTTTATCCGATACAATACAAGGTAATCCAGAAATCTGTGCTTCGAGAAGCACAACAGGTAACCCTTCAAACCTAGAGGGTAAAGCAAAGATATCCATAGCATAATATAAACTTTCCGGATTCTCAGTTGCTCCCCAAAAGATAATACGATCTGCGCAGACTGTATGCTGCGCCTGATTTCTTATCTCTTCCAAATCTGGTCCATTTCCCACCAAAAGCAGTATCGCTTTATCATCTTTATACGACAGTCTTTCAAAGGCGCGAATCAAATAATTTTGATTTTTCTGATTGTTAAATTTACCTATATGTCCAATTACTAAATTATCGCCTACACCTAGTTTTTTTCTAATCGATACTCTAGTTTCTGAATTCAAAACAAATGCATCCGTCTCAAAAGCATTCGGAATAATCTTAAACACTCCATCACCGTACATCCACTTTCCTGCAAGTTCACCACATGCCAAATAACAATTTGACACCACTTTCAAAAACGGTTTTAGTGTCTGATGTAACAGCGGATGTGAGCAAATTGTATTATGACTATGTGAAACTCGAACAGGAACTCCTACTAACATAGCAATTAGAAGTTCTGCGACAATTAATGTACTGCTACCATGTACATGAACAATGTCTGGTTTCTTTTTTTTTAGAAAAGAATAAATTGTCCTGTAATACGCATATGCATTCTTATGTTTTTGAGGCAACTTACATAATTCTATATTATTCTCTTGGCACATTTTTTCATAGCCGATATCATAAGGCTCTCCGGCAGCAATCGATACCTGAAATTTATTTTTATCCAGATTCGTAGCATAATTTATTACTTGGGATGTCACACCATTTCTATCAAAGTATGAAGTTATCATTACTATTTTAGCTTTTCTCATAAACAATCTCTTTTCAAATATTTTCTAACTTTAGCAACTCGGTAGAGAAATCAATCGGATGTTCTTTCAAATACTTAACAGTCTTTTCCATTTGAGAAGGATTGTTATACAAGTACTCAATTTTATCTGCTAGGGCTTCCGCACTTAGTTCCGCAACATATCCATTGATACCATCCTGAATCTGTTCAGCCAGAGGACGAATATTTGAAACCACAATTGGCAAGCCTACAACCCGTGCTTCAAGAATAGTAAGTCCATACCCTTCATGCCGAGATGGTTGAACATATAAATTGCAGTGTTTCATATATGGATATGGATTGTCTTTGCGACCAAGGAACACAAATTGATCTTCTAAACAATATTTTTTTACTAACTCTTTCAGTTTTTCTTCGTCTCTACCACTACCAATAGCATACCATGCAAAATTAATTTTCTTATTTTTCAAAATGCTTGCTGCTTCTATGGCAATATCATAACCTTTTTGCTCCGTCAAACGACCAACGGTCACAATATTAAAATTCTCCTTAAATGGTATCAACTCGTCTTGTTCAGACTTCCGCTTGATTTCTTCAATATCAATAACATTATAAAATACCTCTGTCTTGTCTTTATAATGCGGATACTCTCTGCAAAATACATCAACAACTGCCTGGGACACACCGTAGACCTTGTCATACTTACATAAATATTTCTGGACACTTTTCATCCAATATATTTTTTCATCATGAAGCCATGTTGCCTTTTTCTTTGCTCGTATTTTTGTCGCCAAGAAAGCCGTCACAAATGAACCATATCCGTAGAAATCAATAGCAATGTCATAAGTCTTTTCAAAGACATTTGTCACACAATTCGAAACAAAATCGTAATATGGAATAAATGAATTAATCGATAATTTTTTCAACACCTTTGCTGGAAAAGCATACATTGAGACAAGTGATTTTGCAAAAGAACTATCAAAAGTCAGCTGAACAATCCTAACATTCTTTTTTAGACGGTAAGCATATTCATTGTCCGAATCAAGCAATACAAGTGTTATATTATAATGCGCTTCGGGAAGTGCATTAATTAATTCTATCAAAGCCACTTCAGATCCGCCGCCACCAAGTGACTTTGCCATTATCAATAAGTCTTTCATCAGTTTTCCCCACAAAACAATTCGTCTACCATTTTTTCAAATTCTTCATTAAACTTCTCATTATTGCTACTCATACCATGCCCCATATCAGCAACAATCTGGTCATAGTTCGTTATGATGTCTCCCAATGATTCAATATCTTCTACTGGGATAATCGTTCCCATTTTCTGGGCCACATTTCTTGCAAATTCAACCTGATGGTCATTTACATGCTCATTGAACTGGTGCTGCCGCGGCACAACAATGGGAGTTTTACCAATCTGCAGCGGCATAATAAAACTTGCCGGACCTCCGTGGGTGATCACAATGCGGGCCTCCGCCACATTCTTTACCATCTGCTGGTATGGAATCAGCTTACTCCACTGACAATATTTCGGTTTATATGTACTAAAACCCGTCTGGATAATTACATCATCCTGAATTATTCCGTCTTTTTTTAGTTCATCTATTTTTTGAATCAACCGATTAAACGGCTGCTCATGTGTTCCTACTGTCACAAAAATCATTATCTCGTCCCCTACTTAGAATATGCTACCAAGGTTAATCGCCTTTGGATAAACTTTTTTCTGTTCCTCCCATTGCACAACAAACTTATCCACAATGGGATAAACCATTTTTCCCGTCATTGTAGGCTTATCAATTCGATCAAAAACCTCAATATAAACCAACTTTGCACCCATCATCTTTCCAATGTAGAAGAACGGAACCGCAACTGCTGCACCGCAGGAAACAATCAAATCCGGCTTTTCTTTATGCAACACAGTCCACGCAATTTTTGTATTTTTGACAAGAGCCCTCAGGCTTCTGTTTGTTGGGTAATAGCAGGGATACATTTTTTCGCCTTCAAGAAGACTTCTTGCATCCTTCTTATCAAAAGTAACCCAGAAGTGTTCCTTATCCTTCCAAAACGGTTTTAGCATATAAAGGTGCGTCAGGTGTCCTCCTGATGACCCAACTAAACATACTTTCATGTTTTCTAAACTCCTTCATCCTCAAATTATCCATCTATATATTCCTAAGGATGGAATCTTTCATCCTCAATTCCCTATGTATCTGTATTTACTAAGTGTCACCTTATTCATTCAACTCTTATCACTTATAACTTCGAATACACCCCACACCCAAAGGGCACAGATCTTCGGCGACGCCTGCGTTGGGCCGCCTGGCGGTATTCAACCGGAAAGGAGGCGTCACTGGCGCTTCCTCTCTTGCTGATCACTCAGCATTTATATATAAGAGGCATTTCTGCCGCTTATTAACTTGGTTTGTTGTTTTTCCGGAAGCTTTCCTGGCATTTACGGCCCAGGTTTCGGGCGCCGTTCAGGAAGCGGTTGACCTGATGGCCGTTCTGGCAGATGAATATGCTGCCCTGTTTTTTTCCGGTGGCTCCGCAGATGGAACATTGCTTTTCTGTTCCGTCGGCGCGTAGCTCAAGTACCAGGATCCCTTCTGCCCAGGCTTTGTATTTCAGATAATTCCGGATGCGGATACTTAAATGAAGGGGCGAATAATTGCCGCTTCTGTACATGGATATCCTGGAAAAATCTTCATCATACTCCGGCAGTACCAGTATCCAGGTGTGATTTTCTTTGCAGAAATCCATGATCTCCTTGCTGACCTGATGTGCATAATGTTCATTCAGGTGCTTGAGATGCATGTAATATTTCCTGTTTGGCTGACTGACGTTGTCTTTATCGGTAAATGCCCTGGATGCTTCTACTTTTTTCAGCAAAGCTTTGCAATGATGTCGGTATGCATTTCCACCTCTGCAGTTTTTCACAGCCAGCTGCCTGGATTCTTCATCCAGAACTGTGCATACTGCAAAGCTGTCCGTATTGGTAAAGCGGACGCTGCATACTCTGGCGCCTTCCTGCATTCGTTCCTTTGCTGTCCGGGCATCGGAGTTCTCCTGCTTGACAGGTACATGGAACATGAGCCATTTTTCCTCATGGACCAGTGTTGGTGAAAGGATCGCTGCTTCCTTTGGGAAGGGGCGTCCTGTAAGTCCGCAGAGTACCCAGATCCATTTCTTTCCGTTCCAGAGCTTCAGCACTACGGAGGTGTCTGTCAGGTCTCTGTACATTCCCTTGAAAAAGGTGATATTGGCATCGATCTTTTCGGGGAAGCTTTCTGCGCTTGCTGCGGTCTTTACTGCCATTGCAGCTTTGTTCATGGCAGATCTCCGAAAATAAACGGGGAGCTTTCCGCCTGGCGGGATGTACTTTGGTTCTCTTCCGTCTCTTCCGGGAACGGTGAGTTTTTCCAGATATCCCTGGATGGTTAGCAGATTTTCGGCCCAGAGCTCTTCGCTTTCTTTCAGGAGCTCATAGTAAAAGGCTACGGCTTCCCGATACAGGGCTTCGGTTGTTTCAATCATCTGCTTTTCCGGACAAAAGAGCCGCATTTTCCATGTTTTGATACTGTATCCTGTTTTCATGGCATCTCTTTCTGCTGTCAGGTATCGCTTAATATCTTCATTAGTCACAGACCAAAAAAGATATATTTTACAGCCATATGTAAGAATACCATTGATATTTTCCTTTGTCAAGGCGTGCCAAAGACATGAAGCATGCTAATAATGTCGTTTTTTAAGCATCATATGCAGCAGTTTTCTATCAAAAAGTAAATAAACAGTCTGATAATCATCGAAATCTAACATTAGTGGTCACTAAAAGTGGTCACTTTTTTCTTGCGTAAATCCGCGTAAAATCAATACTTTTCAAGCTTTTTTCCTTTTTCTTTCCAATTATTAGTGGTCAAAATCGTGGTCAGCTGTGCCGGAAAAGCCAGCATTTAACAGTGTTTCAGGCTTCTTTTCGCTAATGAAGATAATAAGCGACACAAATCCCATAATCCACGAGCTGTCCAAGGATATTTTCTCTTGTACCAGCTCTTTTTTTATGCCTATTCGACATTTCCCTCCCCAAATGCTATACTATACCCGCAGGCCACCTGATCTGGCTTTTGGCCTGCTAAATTTCAGAAAAGGATTTTTTCTATGGAGAGAATTATTACCTATACGATCTTAACCGGGGAGTCCGGGGAAAATATTCTTGGGTTTCTTCGGAAAAAGGGTTTTTCCAAACATATATTGACTACTATGAAGCGGGCGGAGCAGGCGATCCTGCTGAACGGGCAGCCGGCTTTTGGCAGAACGGTCCTGAGGGAGGGGGATGTTCTTCGGATCCTTGTTCCGGAGGAAGCCGGGGAGGGATCGGAGTCTTCTATCCTTCCGGTACCGCTGCCTCTTGATATCCTGTATGAGGATGAGGATATCCTTGTGCTAAACAAGCCTGCTGATATGCCTGTGCATCCCTCTGCCGGGAACTACGAGAATACGCTTGCCAACGGTGTTGCCTGGTATTATAAGCAGCAGGGGAAGGCTTTTGTCTACCGTTGCATCAACCGGCTGGACAGGGATACCACCGGGGTGCTGGTGCTTGCCAAGAACCCTCTGAGCGGGGCTCTTCTCTCTGCCCAGATGAAGCAGCGTCAGATCCGACGTACCTATCTTGCACTTACTGACGGGATCCCACCGGAAAGGGGTACGATCTCCGCCCCTGTTGCCAGAATGGATGCTTCTGTGATCACAAGGGAGGTTAATTTTGAGCGTGGGGAGGCTGCCGTGACTCATTATGAACGTCTTGCAGTCAGCAACGGATATGCTCTTGTGGAGCTGCATCTGGATACGGGGCGGACTCATCAGATCCGGGTGCATATGAAATATATCGGCTGTCCGCTGCCGGGGGATTTTCTGTATCATCCGGTTTTTGACCGGATCGGACGCCAGGCCCTGCATTCCTTCCAGCTGGAATTTGCTCACCCCATCACCGAGGAGCCTATGTGTTTCCTGGCACCTGTGCCTGAGGATTTCCGCAGAGCATTTCTACAATAAAAAAATCAGCTGTCCGGTAGGTGTTTCCTGCACCGGCAGCTGATTTTTTTGTTTTTATTTATTTTTTTTGTAGATCACAAGGAGTCCTTTGAGCAGAAGGTCCTCATCCAGAATGATTTCTTTCTTACAATGAGAAATGATCTTTTTTGCAAGACCGCCTGTTGCGATCACGGTTGTTTTCTCACCAAGCTCTTCTTCCACCCGGTCTATGATCCCGTCGATGGCTGCTGCGTTGCTGTAGAGCACGCCGCTTTTCATGCATTCGATGGTATTGCGCCCGATCACATGCTTCGGGGCATCGATGCTGATCCCGCTGAGCTGGGATGCTCTGGCTGTCAGTGCATCCAGGGATATTCCGATGCCAGGAAGGATCATTCCGCCAATGTATTGCTTTTTGCTGTTGACAACCGAAACTGTAGTGGCGGTTCCCATATCGATCACAATAAACGGAACCGGATATTCATTTAATCCTGCCACAGCGTCTGCCACAAGATCCGCGCCCAGCTGTCCGGGGTTGTCCATCATGATGTTCAGACCTGTTTTTACTCCTGGTCCCAGGACCATGACTTCTTTTTTGAGGATCTTTTCTGCTGCCAGCCTGGCAATGTTGGTGATCTGCGGGACTACAGATGAAATGATACAGCCTTCTATGTCTGCCTTTTTGATGTGGTAGATTTCCAGTAAGGTTTTCAGGTCTACGGCATATTCCAGTTCTGTTTTTGTTCTTACGGTAGCAAGTCTCTCGATGAAGTATGTTTTTTGATCATCGATGCAGCCCACGACTATGTTGGTATTTCCAATATCAATTGCTAATATCATAATTTTATTTTCCCCGTCTTTATGCTTTTGTCTTCTTACAACTGATCTGTGCAGATGGGATCAGATGTGCCTTGGAAAGTGCAGCTCCCACTGCTCCTGTGATCACTGTGGAGGAAATCATTTCGCATACTGCGTTGATCCCTACCATAAGACAGCAGCCGATGATGATGTTATGACCGCCCATCAGATTTTTTACATAATCGGTATTTCCGAACAGTCCTACAAGTGCTGCCATGAAGAACAGTGTATTCAGGAATGCGGAAAAGAATCCGGTTACTGCACATGCCACATAGGTATTGCTGACCTTTCGCATGCCTTTAAAAATATATCCGAGGCAGATACCGTCCAGAAGACGTGGGATGAAGCGCTGGATAAAGGCAAATACCGGATTGATACCGAAAAGCACAACTCCCATTGCACTGGAGCCGCCTACTCCGATGCACTGGAGAAAGCTGGTCAGGCCGAAGATCGCACCTGCCACGGCTCCTCCTACAGGTCCAAGGACGACTGCACTGATGGCTACCGGGATCACGTTAAAGGAAATGGCCAGTGGCCCGATGTTCAGATATCCCAGTGGTGTGTAGGCCATCAGCAGAAGGATCGCTGCCATCAGGCCGAGTAATGTAAGCTGCGCTGTTGTAAATCTGTTGTTTTTCATTTCTTCTCCTCCTTGTTACCGTTCCGCTCTGTGAATATTTCCGGAAATACAGCATTTCCCGGCGTTTTCTGCGGATACAATACGGTGATGGAAAGCGGTGATCTTTTTGTTCCGCTTTTCGTTGTTAAAACCGGCTCTCTGACCGGCTCTGTAGCTATGCTTCTGCCTTTGTGGTAAGCAGAAGGATCTTATCCAGGATCTTTAACGCTGCATCCTCCTTGCTCATAAGCGGGAGTGACACTTCTTCGTCCTGTGTGATCAGAGTCAGGACATTGGTATCTCCCTGGAATCCGGCGCCTTCTACCTTCAGGTTGTTGGCTGCCACCATATCCAGGTTTTTCTTCTCAAGCTTGGCTCTGGAATTGCGGAGCATGTCTCTGGTCTCCATGGAAAATCCGCAGAGGAACTGGCCCTGCTTTTTGTGCTGGCCCAGATATTTCAGAATGTCGTCTGTCCTCTCGAGCTCTATGGAAGCCTGATCGTCTTTTTTCTTAACCTTGTCTTCGCTGACCTGCTTCGGACGGTAGTCTGCCACTGCGGCAGCCTTGATGATGATGTCCTGTTCATCACTTAAGCCGGTGACTGCCTCGAACATATCTCTGGCAGATGTCACAGGTACGACCTTCACAAAAAGGGGCGGCTCAATGGCAGTAGGTCCGCTTACCAGCGTAACCTCCGCTCCTCTGAGCATGGCCATTTTTGCAATGGCGTATCCCATCTTTCCGGATGAATGGTTGGTGAGACAGCGGACCGGGTCGATGGCCTCCTGGGTAGGTCCGGCCGTTACCAGGAGCTTTTTGCCGGCAAGGTCTTTCTGGAAGGCGGCTTCCTTCAGGATATATTCCAGAAGGGTTTCCGGCTCCGGCATTTTTCCGGCTCCGGTGTCTCCGCATGCCAGGTAGCCGCTGGCCGGTGTGATCACCTCATATCCGTAGTTTTTCAGCTTCCGGATATTGTCCTGTACCACGGGATTCTCATACATGGCAGTATTCATGGCCGGTGAAAGAATTTTCTGACATCTGCAGGCCATTACCGTAGTGGTGAGCATATCATCCGCAAGGCCATTAGCCAGCTTTCCGATCACGTTTGCACTGGCTGGTGCGATCATCACAACATCTGCCTTCTTGGCAATGGATACGTGCTCTACCTGGAACTGAAAGTTCCGGTCAAAGGTATCCACCAGGCATTTATTCCCGGTCAGTGTTTCAAATGTGATCGGATTGATAAAGTTCGTTGCATTCTCTGTCATCAGTACATGAACATCTGCATGAAGCTTATGTAATGCACTTGCCAGATATGCGATCTTGTACGCAGCAATACTTCCTGTGATGCCAAGAAGCACTGTTTTCCCTTTCAGCATCCTTCTCCCTCCTGTCAGTCAACCATACGGATACTCTCGATCACCGGCTGCTGATCCTTTGCAATAGTTCCGTTGCCGTCTGTCGGTTTGGCATCCTTGCAGATCTGATCTACAATGTCCATCCCGGAGGTCACGTGTCCGAATGCAGCATAGTCGCCATCCAGATGTGTGGAATCGGACTGTACGATAAAGAACTGAGAGCTTGCGCTGTCCGGATCTGTGCTGCGGGCCATGGAAATGGTTCCTCTTACATGAGAAATATCGTTTTTCACTCCATTGCTGGAAAATTCGCCCTTGATGGTATCCTCTGCTCCGCCGGTTCCGTCTCCGTTTGGATCTCCGCCCTGGATCATAAATCCGTCAATGATCCGGTGGAAGGTCAGACCGTCATAAAAATTGTCCTGTACCAGCTTTACAAAATTTGTGACTGTGATGGGTGCGGTGTCTGCATCCAGCTCTACATCGATCTCGCCATAATCCTTTACGGTGATGGCAGCATGATGGGTTCCTGTCAGCTGCTGGCTGGTATCGATCACAGTTGTTCCTGCCATTTGTGCATCCTCGGAACCATCGGAAAATTCTCCGTCTGCGCTGTCTGTATCCTCTGTACTGTCTGCGGAGTTGTCTGCAGAAGCTTCGGTTTCATGTGAGGTGTCCTCTGCATCACCGGAAGTCTCCTGATCATCGGCGCTTTCTTCATGGTCTGAAAAGCCTGCCGCCTCAGCCTCCTCTTCGGATACTGCATTGGCTGCTGTCTCTTCATCTACGCCTGTCTGTCCTTCTGAGGTTTCTTCCTCCAGAGATTCTTCCTTCTGGTCTGCTTTGTCAGAAGTACTGTCTGTGCTTCCGCACCCGGAAAGCATTCCTGCGGTAAGAGCTGTCGCAAATAATACGGCTAAAACCTTACGTTTCATATTTATAAGTCCTCCTTATCAGATCCCGAAAACGCCTGTTCCGGCATTTTCAGGTGAGCTTTTCACTCTCCCCCTGTAAGCTTTTCTCAGTTTAACATCATCTTTTCATAAAGTCAACTTTGCACGGAACCAGGTGCAGGATTCCCTTTGTTTTGCCTTGTATCTCTTCCGGTTCTCTGCTAAAATCATGTATGGAGCTTATTATGGGCTCCGTACATATAAGAAAGTGAGGAATCAACATGGAAAAGATCACAAGTTTTACCATTGACCATATCAAGCTTCAGCCTGGCGTATACGTTTCACGTAAGGATCCGGTTGGAGATCAGGTGATCACTACCTTCGATATCCGTATGACTTCTCCCAATGAGGAGCCTGTTATGAACACAGCCGAGCTTCACACCATGGAGCATCTGGCAGCTACCTTCCTGCGGAACCATAAGGAGTTTGGCCCGAAGGTCATTTACTGGGGTCCTATGGGCTGCCGTACCGGAAATTATCTTCTTCTTAACGGGGATTATGAATCCAGAGATATCGTTCCGCTGATGATCGAGATGTTTGAATTTATCCGCGATTTTGAGGGTGAGATCCCGGGAGCTTCTCCCAAGGACTGCGGAAATTATCTGGATATGAACCTTGGCATGGCAAAATATCTGGCAAAGAAATTCCTGAACGAGGTTCTCTACGATATCAAACCGGACCGTCTTGTTTATCCAGAATGATCTGCGGGTACGATCCGCTGGTATGATCCTTGTGTTCTGAACGGACTATATGCCGAAACAAAAAAACAGGCTGCCTGTATCGATGTATTTCATCGGATACAGCTGCCTGTTTTTTATTATATCAAGGAGATATCTGCAATTGAAGCAGGATCAGGATTTCCCTGATCTGGTCAAAGCCTGTAGTCTGTGCTCTACTGTGCTGCTTCTGCGGTAGTATCTTCTGCGGTAGTATCTGCCGCCACTGCTCCTACCGGCGGTGTTGTGCTGACATAGTCACCGGATGCGTAGCAGGTCTGTCCATTATAATCCACACGGATCCATCCATTGTCACAGACACCGGTACACTTCAGGGATTCTCCGGAAAGGACACCTGCCACAAACTCTGCCTCTGCATTGGCGTCAGAACGTAAATTCACACCCTCCACTGCATAGTAGGTGGCATCCTGAGCCTGTACGTTGATGCCGCTTGGGGTCTGCTCCGTAGCTGCTGTCTGTGCTGAGGGATCTGCTGCCCCGGCTGTGGTGGAATCTGCCGCTGCTGCTCCGTCTGCTGTGGAATCTGCTGCTGCCTCCGGTGTAGGTGTTGCAGTTGCCTTCGGCTTCTCTGTGGGCTCCGGCGTCGGTGTGGAATCTACTACTGTTACCACTGCATCGGTTCCTTCCTCATATCCACAGCCCTGTGCAAGGAAAGCCGCGCCTATTATCAAAGCCATAATACATTTTTTCTTCATTTTATCTGATTCCTCCTTATACGCCGGTAAAAAATTCTCTGCGTCCAATATACACGATTCTGCAATATTATGCAAGTCCTGGCCGGTTCTTTCACATATTTACCGGCTCAAAAAGCACCCGGACAGTTCCGCCGCAGATCATCCCCAGATCTCCTGCCCCCTGTCCCAGCTCGTAAACCTTTGTTTCCGTATTTCGGATATTTACTGCGTGTTTTCCGGCTTCAAACTCCACTTTCCCGCCGCCGATGCTTCCTGCCGTGCTTCCGTCCCGGAATACGAACATCTTGCTCCCGGTTCCTCTTGGTGAGGAGCCCTTCTTCTCGATGATCGTAACCATGGTTCCCGGTGTCCTGCGGCGTACTGCTGCCTCCACCTCCTCATCACAGTAGGTGCGGAAATGCCGGTTCTTTTCCTGCACGATCTCTGCCATGATGCTCACGGCGATCTCCGCCGGCATCTGTCCTCCGATGGGAAGTCCGATGGGGGCATGGATCTGATCCAGCTGTTCCTCCGTAAAGCCCTCTTTCAGGAGCTTTTCCCTGGTGATCCGCACCTTTGTCCTGCTTCCGATCATTCCGAAATATGCAAAGGGTCTCTTAAGGATCGCTCTTGCACAGGCGGAATCTCCCAGATGGCCTCGTGTCACCACTACATAGTAGGCATTTTCATAGGGAGGGATCCTGTCGGACAGGGTATCAAACTCTCCAAAGATCCTCTCATCTGCCATGGGAAATCTTTCATCCGTCACAAATTCCTCCCGATCATCCATGACTGTTACATGAAAGCCCAGCATCCTGCCGATCTCTGCTACCGGAAGAGAAACATGGCCGCCACCCAGTATGATCAGCCTGGGATTCTTCTCGTAGGTTTCCACAAATATCTCCCGGTCTCCGTTTTTCACAACGCCGGTTTCCACAGCTGCTTCCACGGAAGCTTTCAGGAATTCTTCTGCTTCTTTATTTCTTTCTGCTCTCTTCGGATAAAAAAAGCTGCTTTCTTCCAAAAGATATTTCAGCCCGGCATCCTCTCCGTTCAGGAGGATTCCTGTTTTTACACGCCCTCTTTTTTCTACCACATCATATATTGTCTGATACATTCTCTGTGTCCTTTCTGTCCGTCTTTCGCTGTTTATTCCGCGGCAAGCTCCTTTACCGCCCCGGCAGCAGTGTCCACCTCTTCTTCCGTATTAAAATAAGAAAAGCTAAAGCGGACAGCTCCTGTTTTTTCGGTTCCCAGTGCTTTGTGCATCAGCGGTGCACAGTGGCCGCCGGCTCTTACACTGATCCCGTACTCTTCATCAAGGATCATGGCCACCTCTGCCGAATCCATCTCTGCAATATTCAGAGTCACCACAGGGGAGCGTTCTTCCCTGGAAAAATCTCCGTACAGGGTAACTCCCGGAATTTCCTTTACCTGGTCATAAAAACGCCACATCAGCTGCTGCTCTCTTTTTCGGATCTGTTCTGTTCCAATTTCGGTAATCCAGCTGATGGCTGCGCCAAGACCTGCGATCCCGTGGCTGTTCAGGGTGCCTGCCTCCAGTGTCTCCGGCATATCCTGCGGATGCTCTCTCTGAAAGGTGAGGACGCCGCTTCCGCCTACCTTCAGAGGCTCCACAGATACCCCCGGCCGAACGCAGATGGCGCCTGTGCCCTGGGGTCCCATAAGGCCCTTATGTCCGGAAAAGCAAAGAATATCTATATGATCTTTTTTCATGGAAATCGGAAATACTCCTGCTGTCTGGGCAGCATCCACAATAAAAAGCTTCTGGTGCTTCTGTGCGATCGCACCGATGGCATGGATATCATTGAGATTTCCTGTCAGATTGGAAGCGTGGGTACAGACGATCACCTTCGTCTCCGGACGGATGGCTGCTTCAAGCTCCGTAAGGGAGATCCGTCCCTTGCGGTCTGCCGGCAGGATCGTAAGCTTCATGCCTTTTTTTTCCAGGCGGTACAGCGGACGGAGCACACTGTTGTGATCCATCTCCGTACAGATCGCATGGATAGTTCCCTCCTCTGGATGAAGTGTTCCCTGCAGGGCGATATTGAGCGCTTCCGTGTCATTGGATGTAAAGGCCACACATTCCGGTCCCCATACGTCAAACATCTCCGCGATCTGGCATCTTGTATTGAAAATAAGCCTTGAGGCTGCCATTGCTTCGCTGCTGCTGCCCCTTCCGCTGTTTCCTGCATGCTGCATGGCTTCCACCACAGCACGTAGCACACAGTCCGGCTTATGAAAGCTTGTAGCCGCGTTATCCAGATAAATCATTTCATCCTCCTTGTGATTTTTATCAAATACCTTTATAATAAACTCTGGCTTTATTTTATACTATCCGAGGAGGTTTTCCAATGAAAAAAACATCTTTTTTCAACAGTCTGCCATTTAAGCTGCTGGTCGCTGTGATCCTGGGGATCATAGCCGGGCTTATCCTGAACCGGTACAGCACCAACGGAATCTCTATGGCAGTTCTTAATATCACAGTTACTATCAAGTACATTCTGGGCCAGCTCATTACCTTCTGCGTGCCGCTGATCGTGCTGGGATTTATCGCTCCGTCCATTACCAGGCTTGGCAAAAATGCTTCGCTGATGCTGGGTGTTGCGGTTGTCCTCGCTTACGGCTCCTC
This sequence comes from Ruminococcus sp. AF17-12, assembly GCF_003479245.1. Lineage (NCBI taxonomy): Bacteria > Bacillati > Bacillota > Clostridia > Eubacteriales > Oscillospiraceae > Ruminococcus > Ruminococcus sp. AF17-12. Next base: position 30,820 of record NZ_QUGY01000011.1, on the reverse strand, counting down.
TGTTGGCGCAGCGCTTTTTTCCACAGCCTCTGGCTTTCTCATCATTCCACATCTGTCCATCCATTCCTATGCTGCAGGACTGAAGCGGCTGCCGGAGGTGATCTTTGAGCTGGAGATCCCGCAGATCATGTCCGTTATGAGTGCTCTTGTTTTTGCAATGATGCTGGGACTTGCCGCCACCTGGACAAAGGCGAAGCTGATCACTGGGCTCCTGGATGAATTTCAGAAAATCGTTCTTTCTCTGGTGGCTCGGATCATCATCCCCATTCTTCCGTTATTTATCGGCACTACCTTCTGCGGCCTTGCCTACGAGGGAACCATTACCAGACAGCTGCCTGTTTTTCTGAAGATCATCGTACTGGTCCTGGCCGGACATTTTATCTGGATGGCGCTTCTTTACATCCTTGCAGGAATCTATTCCGGAGAAAATCCTCTGGAGGTTGTCCGCCATTATGGTCCTGCCTATCTGACTGCCGTAGGGACCATGTCATCTGCAGCCACACTGGCCGTTGCACTGCAGTGTGCCTCCAAGGCAAAACCACTCCGTAAGGATCTGGTCAGCTTCGGGATCCCTCTGTTTGCAAACATCCATCTCTGTGGCTCCGTCCTGACAGAGGTTTTCTTCTGTATGGCGATTTCGAAGATCCTGTACGGCTCCGTTCCCACGCCGGGTACCATGGTTCTGTTCTGCCTTCTTCTGGGTATCTTTGCCATCGGAGCTCCCGGTGTTCCCGGAGGAACCGTCATGGCATCCCTTGGCATCATCACCGGAATACTGAAATTCGACAGCTCCGGCACTGCACTGATGCTTACCATCTTTGCACTGCAGGACAGCTTCGGTACCGCATGCAACGTGACCGGCGACGGTGCACTGACACTGATGCTTACCGGCTATGCAAAGCGTCATCATATTGAGGAGCAGCAGCTTGATGTGGAATTTTAAGTTCGGAGCTAAGTCAGACGGATATTTGCGATCCGATCCGCTTCGCTGCTTGCTCATAACCGGATATCAAGCGAATATCAACCAGATATCAAAAATGCCGCAGGCTTCAAAATGGCTCTGCGGCATTTCTGTGTATTTCTATTTGTTTCTGTCTGTTTCTGTAAGTTTCTATTGTTTCTATATGCTTTTGTTGTTTCTATATGTTTTTCTGTTTACGGGCGGATCACTTTTCCTGCTTTTGTGAGCTTTTCCGCTATGGTATACATATTTGTTACGGTTCCCACTGCCGGTTCCTTCAGTCCGTAGAAGTTCACGCAGGTTCCGCAGGTCAGGATCTCTGTTCCCTGCTCCTGTAAGGTCTTAAGGTCTTCGATACATGGTGAATCCTGTGCGGTAAGTCTGGCTCCGCCATTATAAAACAGCATAACTGACGGCGGTGTCTCCAGCTGTGTCAGCGCATACACAAATCCCTTGATCAGGATCCCGCCAAGCTCCGGATCTCCATCTCCCATCTTATCGGAAGTGATGGCAACGGTATAATCTCCCTGCGGAACAGCCGGTGTGCAGACGATCTCAGGCTCTGCCTGACTTCTTGCAGCAGGATCAGATTTTACTGTCATATTGATCTCGTAACCACCTTCTGTTTTTCTGGATACGAAGCTGCATCCGGTACTTCCGGCAAGTCTGCTCAAATTGTTTACTGCTGTTTCATTATCTACCAGGATCAAGATCTCGTCTCCCTGCTCTGCCTTGTCAAGGATCTTCTTGGTCATCACAACCGGGATCGGACACTGTTTCCCCATTGCATCTACTGTGTGCTTCATACGTACTTCTCCTGTATTCTGTGATTTTTTTATAATTGCTGTTTTATTATTGCTGTTTTATTATAATTACTGTTTTATCATTATTGCTTTTTCGCAGTTCTCTTTTCTTTGATCTTTTATTTCTGCTCCAGCTCATGGGCCTGTTTGAAGATCTCACAGGCGCCTGTGTTTACACATCTTTCATGTGCGCAGTCCATAAAGGTCAGCTTCCTGCTGCTGTCCTCCTGCCGTGTATACTCACAGCAGACGGTTTCGCCCCCGTTCATGGTACGGCAGAAACCGGATATAAATTCCTCTTCGATCTCCATTCCTATCCCTCCGTCGGATTCTCAGTAATCTGGGCAGGTGTGATCTCCTCCAGCATTCCTGTTTCATTGTAGGCTTCAAACTGTTCCTCGATCTTTCCAAGGATATCTGCATACTGACAGAAGGCCTCCGCAAGCTCATCCCTATGTTCCGGAAGCTTCTTGTAACAGACACGGTGCTCCATGCTTGCCCAGAGATCCATGGTCATCGTCCTCAGCTGGATCTCCACCGGAAAATACTCCATGGTATCCAGATAGTATACCGGAACTGCGATGATCACGTGAAAGCTGCGGTACCCATTAGGCTTTGGATTCTGTATGTAATCCTTCTCCCTGATAAAGATCAGCTCACTCTGCCGCTTCAGCGCATTTACGAGATTATATATATCATCAATAAAGTAGCAGATTACACGGATTCCGGCGATATCCCGGAGATGATCCTTGGCGTTCTGCACACTGTCCGAATGTCCCAGCTTCTCCAGCTTCTTTTCGATGCTCTTCTTGGATTTGATCCGTTCCTGGATATTGTGGATCGGAGATACGGAAGACTTCTGATACAGGCTTCCGTTGAGCACTTCAAGCTTGGCGCGCATGATCTGACATGCGTTCTGGTATGGCTGGATGCAATCGTAATACTGTTCGTTTGTCATGAAAAACCCTCTTTCGCGTTTGCTCAGAATATACTTGTATCTTACCGGACAAATGTGAGCAATCTGTAGTGATTTCCTAAGATTTTCCTGACCATTTTATAAAAAATCCATAAAGCCTCCGGCATCAGTCTGAAAGCTTATGGATAAAAAGACCACTGCGGAGCTTCGGTTCAAACCAAGTGCTCTTTGGCGGCATAAGCTTACCCTCGTCTGCGATCGTCATCAGCTCCTCCATGGATGTAGGATACATGGCAAAGGCAGCTCCTCCTGTCTCATCTGCAGCTGCTGCCAGATCCTTCAGCCGGTGGTTTCCTCCCATAAAGCGGATCCTCTCATCGGTACGCGGGTCACTGATCCCCAGAACCGGCCCCAGGACCTTATCCTGAAGAATAGATACATCCAGCTGCCCTACGCTGTCTTTACCCGCATAGATATCCGGATATGCCTTCAGATGGAACCATTCTCCGTCTACATACAGCCCGAAGCAGTGTTTCTCCACCGGTTTACATGGAAATCCCGGCATTGCCATCAGCTCAAAATTAAATTTCATGCTTCCGATAAAGGCTTTGGGTTCCATACCCTTGATATCCTTTACGATCCTGTGATACGGAAGGATGGTCAGCTGGTCATACGGAAATACCACCGACAGGAAAAAGTTAAATTCTTCTTTTCCTGTGTAGTCCGGATGCTCCGCTCTTCTCTTCTGTCCAACCTTTACTGCGGAGGCTGCTCTGTGGTGGCCATCTGCAATATAGATAGAGGAAATCCCGCCAAAAAGACTATGTATAGTCCGGATCTTTTCTTCCTCATCTACAACCCATACACGATGTGTGATCTCATCATCGGAAGTAAAATCATACACAGGAGCATGTGCATTTTTCCATTCTTCCATAAGAGTAAGAAGCTCTGCCGGATATCTGCACGCCAGAAAAATAGGGCCTGTGTTGGCATCACAGACATCCACATGACGGATGCGGTCCTGCTCCTTATCCTCTCTTGTAAGCTCATGCTTTTTGATCACACCATTCATGTAATCATCAATGGAGCTGACACCTACGATCCCGGTCTGGGATCTTCCCTTACGGATCAGTTCATACAGATAATAGTTCGGTTTCTCATCCTGGATCAGGATCCCTTCTTTCTGGAAACGATCCAGATTTTCCCTTGCCTTCTGATAAACCATCGGATCATAAAGATCAGTTTCTGGATCCAGATCCATCTCTGCACGGTCTATATGGAGAAAAGATTCCGGATTTTTTTCCCCGATCTCTCGCGCTTCCTCTCTGCTGACTACGTCATAGGGAAGTGCAGCCACCTTTTCTGCTTTTTCCGAAGCAGGTCTTACTGCCCGAAATGCCTGAAATAAAGCCATTATGTTTTCCTCTCATTCCTGTCCGGCTATACGCCGGCCCTTCTTAAGATTTCTGCTTAGTTTGCAGAAAAATCATCCTGTCCATTCTAACACATATCAAAATTTCCCGCAAACCTTTATCCGGCCCGTCTTATGCCTTACGTTTGTTCAGCTCCGGCAGTACTGTCGCCAGCATGGTGAAAAAGCATGCACAGCCGCCTACAAGGTTGGAAACCGGTTCCGCCCAGAACACGCCGTCTGTTCCCAGGCCATTCACATGAGGCAGCAGGACCGTCAGCGGCACTACGATCACTACCTTTCGAAACAGGGAGAAAAAGGTGGCCTTTTTTGCCTTTCCCAGTGCCACGAACACGCTTTGTCCGGTAAACTGCAATGCCATAAAGCAGAAGCCGAAAAAGTAAATATGAAGGGAGGGAACTCCCTTTTCCAGAAGCCCGGGATCGCTGTTAAAGATCCGGATAAAAAATTCCGGAAGTAGCTTCAGGATTCCCCAGCCTGCCAGGGTATAGATCACACAGACAGCTGTAATAAATTTAATTGCTTTTTTGACTCTGTCGTATGCTTTTTCTCCATAATTGAAGCTCATGACCGGAGAAGCACCTGTAGTAAGCCCATGGACCGGCATGGTGAAAATGTCACGGACAGAATTTAAAACTGTCATGACACCAACGTAGATATCACCACCCCAGGTCTGGAGTGTGGCATTGCATACCACCTGCACAAGACTGTTTGTAAATGCCATAAAAAAACCGGACATACCCAGGCTTACGATACTGCCCACTCTTTTCCAGGAGATCCTCATGGCGTTTTTTTTCAGGTTCAGGATCGCCTTTTTTCCTGTAAGGAAGCGTAAGACCCAGATGGCGGAACAGAACTGGGAAATGATAGTAGCCAAAGCCGCTCCCCGGACTCCCATGTGCATTCCAAAGATAAACAGGGGATCCAGAAGAATGTTCAGTACAGCACCGATCAGTATCGTGAGCATCCCTGTGTTTCCAAAGCCCTGGCTGTTGATAAACGGGTTCATTCCCAAAGTAATCATCACAAACAGGGTTCCCAGAAGATAGATCCTTATGTAGTCTGCCGCATAGGAAAAGGTTACATCACTGGCGCCAAAGGCATAGAGGATCGGTCTGTAAAAGATAAGGCCAATGGCTGTCAGGATCACTCCTGTGCCGATCAGCATCACAAAGGTGTTTCCCATGAGCATTTCTGCTTCTTCCCGGTTTCCTCTTCCCCTTTCCATGGAGCAAAGCGGTGCTCCTCCATTTCCAAAAAGATAGGTAAATGCGGTGATCAGGGTGATAATAGGAAAACACAGTCCCACTCCTGTCAGTGCAGTGGCTCCGATCTCAGGAATCCTTCCGATATAGATCCGGTCTACAATGTTGTAAAGGAGGTTCAGGATCTGTGCAATGATCATCGGCACAGCCACCTCCATAATGTTACGATAGACATTTCCTGTTGAAAAGTCTGTCTGATGTGTCTGCATTTCTTTACACCTTCCTGCTTTTTTACTATTGTAAATAATACTATATCTGATATGCAAAGTAAATATTTCCCTGTAAGGCTGCTGTGGAAATATCAGACGTTACTGTTTGTTCACTGTAATATCCCGCAAGGTGTTTTTTGTGAGCAAAGATCACAGAAAACCCGAGACATACCGCGCGAACTTATGCGATCAGCATAAATTCTGTACATCGCGAAGCATGTTGCTGAAAACGGAATGGACAGTAACTATCTGATTATCCGTGTATTTATTTCTTGCTATTTTTGTCTAAAAAAGTTATAATAAAGCCATAAAAACGGTAATGATTCCACGTAAAATCGGTCAAAAAACCACATCACTGGGAATCTGTTCCGCATGGAGGTATTTTTATGGATAATAATTATAAGGGCATGGCTGTAGGTGTTTTTGAGCTTGATAACCTGGTTGCCTGTTTTGTTGCTCTTGATGCTGCTTCCAAAGCAGCCAATGTCAGGATCCAAAGTGTTGAGCGTAACCGTCTGAAGAGTGGCGCCTGTGTCAAGATGCGTGGTTCTGTTTCTGACGTTAATGCAGCTATGGAGGTTGCGCTGGAGGCAGCCAAACCTCTTGGTAAGGTTGTTTCTCATACTGTGATCGCTTCTCCTTCTGAGGATACTGAGATTGCACTGAAGATGACGATCAATAAATAAAGGGGGCGACGGATTTATGAATTATGGTGCTTTTGGTTTAGTTGAGGTTGTTGGCAGCAGTAATGCAATCCTGGTGATCGACCAGATGCTGAAGACTTCTGATGTTTCTTTTCTTACCTGGCAGACAAAGTGTGGTGGACATGCCACTGTTTTTCTGACCGGTGATGTTTCTGCCGTTACAGCTGCCATTGACAGTGTAAAGGGAAACCCGCCTTGTGAGATCGTAGCTTCAGCAGTGATCTCCAATCCTTCCGGTGAGACGGTTCGTCTGGCTGAGGAAGAAGCGGCTAAGAATCATTTTATTTGAGCTTTGTCTACCTTATAATTATAAATTATAACGAACGTACGCAGGGAACCGCCCTGGCGTAGCGGGAAGGGCTTCGTCGTCCGCTGACTTCTAAGGTGCTGCGGCTTCTGCTAAAACCATTCCAAAAAGTTCTGAACTCGCGTCCAGACGCTCAGACAGCAGAACTTTTTGGAATAACGCAGAAACCACAGCACCTAAGAATCAGCAGGACTCCTGCAGAACATCCCGCCACGCCAGGGCGGTTCCCTGCTGGCTTTTGTATGCGTGAAAATTGCCTCAGACACGGTGCTTTCACACATCAGCCGGTGCTTTCATCATCGATGCTCTGCTTCTACAAACTTCACACTTTCACTCTAGCCTATCTCCCCTTTCGCACGTCAGCCGGCGAGGTAGCGTCTGGTTTGGGCTGGCTCTGCAGGAGGGGTGCGCTTCTTAGGCGGTGGGAATCTGCGTTGCTGGAAAAAATCCAGCTGTTTGAGCGACGCAGGAGCGAGTTCTGGATTTTTTTCAGCGGTTTTAGCAGATTTCCACCGCCTTAGAAGCCAGCCCCCGACGAAGCCCCAGCCCAAACCAGACGGTACCTCACCGGCGTCCGTCCGCAAAATCCACATCCACCATCTCCCTTCCATCTTCCACCTTCATCACAGCCACATCCCCCCGATGTGCCACAACCACCCTCTTCCCTCCGACATCACCGGAAAGTTCCATCAGCTCCCCATAATACTTCTTCGAAAAAACACAGGGATTCCCGGTCTTCCCATCATGCTCCACACAGGCGATCCCCTTCCCATCTCTCAAAAACACATCCACCAGTCCAAAAACCGTCTCCCACCGCAACCACGGCTGATCTGCCACCGTAAACAAACAAGCATCCATCTCCCGGTTGACCCGCAGCCCGATCTTCAGTGAGGAAGATATCCCCTCATCCGGATGCAGATTATAAAGAAAACGCGCGCCAAGCTTCTCTGCTTCCTGCGCGATCTCCTCATACTGTGTGACAACTGTGATCTCACACCTGTGCCCCTGTTCCTCCAGTGCTGCTTTCACTTTTTTCAGTTCCAGGAGGATATGCCTGTACATCGGCATTCCGTCTATCCCGTACAGCAGCTTATTGCTTCCAAACCGCCGGCTGTTTCCTGCTGCCAGCATGATCAGTCCCAGTTTCATATCACCGCTCCACTTCCTTTCGATTCTAGTACAGCGAATATTAAGTAACCGCCATATTGACTTGCCTGATTTTTCATCTGCTGCGTTGTCGTCAATCGTCGTAGCCACCGCTACGCCTCATTCCTCCGCCTTGCAGATGAAGAAATCATCCTGCGTCAATATAGCAGAAACTTAATTTTCGCTGTACTAGCTGTTTACACTTCTCTGCAGGCTTCCGCAGATCACCATGATCCCAGACTCCTGACCTTGTGCCATAAGCTTCTCCGCCACACAAGGATCCTCCAGAGTATCTGCCTTGTTCAGATATGCAAGAAATCTTCGCCCGTCCACGCCTTTTTGCAATCCGTCTTCAGACCGGATGATCTTCCACACATCCATCCATGTCACAGGCTCATCTGTACGCTTTCCCAGAAATCCCGCCACATCATCCGGACGGTGTGCCGTATCACAGATCCTTTTGCCGATGCAGTCAAAACCGATCACTCCTACTACCATATCTGCAAAAGAAGGGATCACCGGCTCATGAACAGCCGGCACTTTAAGGGGTCGGCGCCTGGATCCGTCAGCTTCCACAAGAAGAAGATCACAAAAGCCGGGCAGCTTTTCCAGGATCTCCTTTTCGGGGCCGGAAATCTTTGGCTGCCCGGCCTTGTGATGAGCCGCGATGACGTATCCGTATTGTTCTATAAGCCGGCATGCTCCCGGAATGTCCTCTGCCTCCGCAAAAGGACGTTCCGGTTCCCATGCCATATGCGTGGTTGTGGTCACGATCACACGTTTTCCCTGTCCGGAAAATATTTCTGCCAGTCCAAGGATCAGACTGGTTTTTCCGCCGCCTCCTGTGAATGCCACAGTAAGCGCTTTTTCATTTTTCTTCATGACACACTCCATTTATCTTCTAACTTCTTTCAGGGACACCAGGCTCTGTATCGGTCACAGATTCTCATTCCTCACAGCTTTCTCTGTTCCCGGAAGCACTCCGCAGGAAAGCAGCACCTCCAGTACTCCCCCTGCGATACACCTCGCCTTGTCTGAGATCGTAAAACAGTTTTTCTTCTGTTCTGCCCTTGGGTCGATGTCCGCGATCTTCATTCCCTCAAAAACAAGGTAGCCGTCCCGGATCAGCCCCCGGATCACGCCGGAAATGGTAGCCTTCACCGGCGTATCACCTACCATGGCGATCACCTGGTCTTTTTCAACAAGATCTGCGATCTGACAGATGTTTTTCATGTTACCGGCTGCCGGTGAATGGATCACACGTTCCTTTCCGATCCCTGCGATCAGTCCCGGCACACCGGTATTCGGCAGAGCACTGCCTTTTTTTATGATCCTTCCCAGGTTATGGCCACGCATGGTCTCGATCACGTAATCCACATCCTCCCCTGCGGTAAAGCCCGGGCCAAGTCCCACAGTCAGTGGTGCCATATCCCTGCTGGTCCCAAGATTCTTTTTTGCAAGGATGGCATCGATCACTGCCTCCGGCTCCAGTTCGCGGATATGTTTTCCATGGGTATCTGTCAGAAGGGGGATCTCTCCCTGTGCCCAGCATTTCCTGCACTGGGTCCGGATATCGTTCTCCGTGATCCTCCTGCACACAACGCCTTCTACCTCTGCAGTTCCGTCATAAACAGCTTCACAGAAAGCCACATGACGGCGGATGGCACTTGGACGGTCACATTCCAGGATCAGGACCTGATAGCCACTCTGATGAAGCTTGTGGATCACTCCTGTGGCCAGATCTCCGCCACCTCTCACAAGGATCATTTTATCAGTAAATGCCGCTGTTTTCATCTTCATACACCTGCTGTCCGTTTCTCGGCATTCCTGCCGCAAGAGTATCATAAAGCTCCGCATAGGTTGCATCCTTATACGGGGATACATAAAAGAGTCCCGCGATCCCGGCCGTAATTGCCGAAAGGACAGACCAGGGAATAAAGGAAAGATCCAGGATAAAGGTATCCATCTTCTGTCCGTTCATCATCTCACGGCTTTTTGCAAACACTTCCTTTGTGCTCATATCCGGATATTCCGCAAGAAGATAAGGGATCATCTTATATTCGTAGGATTTTACCACTCCGGGAATAATAAAAAGCAGCGTCCACAATACAAGATACAGGTCCCGTAAAAACATGGTTTTTACGATATTACCGTAATTCCCGGAACGAAATACACTGAGGAGCTTTCCGGGCCCGGGTACAGAATAAAGGTTCTCAATGTAAAAATCTCTTCCGCCTACCTCCAAAACATTTCCCACAAAGAAATGAAAAAGAATTCCGATCAGAGCCACAGCTACCACGGCACTGGCACTCAGAAGTGCAAAAAGCACTGCCAGTGGGGAGCGAAATACATGGCTGACATAAGAAGTAACACCATTGATATCCGTACCCAAACGATACGTTGTAACACCGTAGTCCGGACTTACCACATTTCCGGCACGGCCAGTGGCCGCACCGCTTCCGCCGGTTGCCATCACAATAGCCAGCACCAGACTTACCAGTACTGCTGACCAGTAATTTTTTTTGAATGCCTGTTTTCCGCGCCATTTCAAGTCACTGCGTTTCCAGCTGATCTTCTGCTCATTCATAACTTAACCCTCCATATATGCTTCACGGACACAGAGCTCTCTTCGTCCCTTCTGCCACAGCGCAGGCTCCAGCTCTGCCAGATAACCGCCGCCGTTTTTTACATGCCATTCATAAAAAGCCCTGGGTCTGTCCGCATATTCTTCCATAATGTTCATGATCGTACCGCCATGTATCACAAGAGCCGCTGTCTTTATGTTGTTACGGATACACTGTGTGACAGCCTTCTGAAATCCTGTAAGGCTCCGGCACTTAAACGCTTCTCGACTTTCTCCTCCCGGAAAAGGAAGCGTTCCATTGCTGTCGATCCACCTCTGATAATCCTGATTTCCGGAAAGCTCTTTATAATTTTTATTCTCAAACTCTCCAAAATCACACTCGGAAAGCTCTTCGATAATATGAAAGCTTTTTCCTGGAAAAAGGATCCCCGCAGTTTCCACACAGCGGCAGAGCGGACTTACATAAAGGGCCTCCGGCATGGGATAGGTCAGCTTTTCCAGAAATTCCCTTCCCTCCGTACTCAGCGGTTCATCCGTTGTTCCGATATAACGCTGAAGCTTATTTCCGGGTGTCTGTCCGTGTCGTATCAGATATAATCTAATCATCCTTCAGCACCGTCCCAATCCCGCATACCACTCTTGTGACCCTTCTGCTTTTCGCAGCCAGTGCAGTGCACACCCGGCCAACAGCTTCTCGGTACTGCCGTTCAAAAGCATCCGCCGGAACGATCCCGTAGCCTACCTCCTCACTGACAAGGATCACATCCGGATCCTGCTGTGCCAGCTTTTCTGCCAGGCCGGTGAGATCTTCTCCTGCCTTCAGAGCTTTTCTTATGTATTCCTGAAATCCCAGAACACCCGCTGCCTTCAGAAGCTCCTCTTCTGTGATCTCTCCTCCGAATTTCCAGTCCACATCCGGGAACTGTGCTTTTGCATAGGCAGCTTTTCCCTGATATGCGCCTCCGATTATCATTTCCATAATATTTTTACCTCATCCAAATCTTCATTACAGATTAAACGTGCCACCAAAAGCAAGCACCAGTGCCATCACGACCTCGCAGATGCAAAGGAAAAATCCGGAAAGATCACCTGTGGTCCCTCCAAAATATTTCAAAGCCATATAGTGATACCACCAAAATACCAGAAGTGCGCTGACAGCTGCCAGAACACCCAGGACCGGATCTACCCATATCATCAGCGCTGCAAGGATCACAAACATCGTGATAAGAACATTTCGCACTGCGATCTCTGACGCATTTCTGGAAAATTCTGCCACAGTCCCGTCTGTCCTTGCCTTGGGAAATGTGATCACACCGATCCCGGAAAGACATCTGGACATCATAAAGCCCAGGCTCATGATACAGATCCCGTTATAATTTCCAAGGAGCTGATCCCAGGCTCCCAGCCAGAGGATAAAATATACACAGGCTGTGATAATGGCAAATGCACCTGCATGGGAATCCTTCAGGATCTCCAGCCTCCTTGTGCGTTCCTGCCAGGAGCTTAATGCATCCGATGTGTCCAGAAGCCCGTCTACATGAATGCCGCCGGTAATAAATACCGGGATCACAGTAAGGATCACAGCGAGAAAAAATGGCTCCAGAGCTGCATGCACTCCGAGGATCCCTCCTGCAAGCCAGGTCAGGATGCCGATGGCAGTACCCACAAAGGGGAAAAAGCACATCATAAATTTTATGTTTTCCTTCTTCCAGTCCACCATGGGCATGGGGATCTTTGAAAACATGGCAAAGGCTGCCTTAAAACTGTTCCATAAACTTTTCATGCTTCCTTTCCTCCTTTATGCCATACAGGGATCCCGTATACGACTTCCACAACCTCTTCTGCCAGCTCTGCCAGCTTCTGGTTGATCTGTCCCAGTTCTTTTTTATACTGTTCTGATTCTTCCTCGTAGAGGATTCCGTCTGAAAAGATCTCGTTGGTAACGATCACCACATGCTTTGCCTGGGAAAGAAGATTTTTCACTCCTTCTGTGATCTTTTCTGCCACCTCCGGGTGGAAGCCGCCTTCCCGGAACATCTCATTTGCAACCAGATTGGACATGCACTCCAGAAGGACCACGCAGTCCTTCGGGATGAGTAGCTCATCCAGCTCTGTATATCTTTCAATTGTCTCGAAGCCTTTTCCTGCACGCATGTGCCGGTGTCTGCGGATGCGCCTGTGGCTTTCTTCGTCAAAAGCCTGCATGGTGGCGATATAGATCCTTCTGGCTTCGCCAAAGGAAAGTACGGTTTCTTCCGCAAAAGCAGATTTTCCGCTTCCGCTGCCTCCTGTTACAACAACCAGCATATTATTTCAGCTCCTCGTACTGTTCTACATTGATATCACCAAAGGTACTCATGGAATTATATACTGCACAGGACAGATCCATCATCGGAAACAGTGCCACAGCTCCGGTTCCCTCGCCCAGGCACATGCCTGCGTGGATGATCGCTTCCTTGCCAAGCTCCTTCAGGATCAGCTGTGCTGCAGGCTCTTTGGATACATGAGACGCAAGGATATGATCACTTACCTGCGGGCAGATCTTTATTGCGATCAGTGCAGATACGCAGGAAATAAATCCGTCCATGACAACCGGCATTCCAAGTGCTGCTCCTCCAATGAATACTCCTACCATTCCTGCAATATCCAGTCCACCTACCTTTGCCAGGACGTCAATGGCATCTGAACGATCCGGATTATTCAGGGCGATCGCCTTTTTGATCGCATTGATCTTCCGGACAAGCCCTTCACTGGTCAATCCGGCACCACGTCCGGTCATATCTTCCACCGGTTTTCCGAGAAGCACAGCTGCTACCGCACTGCTGGTGGTGGTATTTCCGATGCCCATCTCGCCGGTTGCAAGAACCTGATAGCCTTTTTCCTTCAGCTCCTCTGCCATGGCAATTCCGGCTTCGATGCCACGGATCGCCTGATCTCTGGTCATCGCCGGCTCTCTGGTCATATTTCTGGTCCCATAAGCAACCTTAAGATCTGTACGGACCTTTGTATCTGTGACCATTCCCACATCTACAGGAAAAAGCTCTGCTCCACACTGACGGCACATCACACAGCAGGTAGTAGTCCCTTCCAGAAAATTCTCAGCCACAACAGCCGTCACTTCCTGTCCGGTCTGGGTCACACCCTCTTCTACAACTCCGTTATCCGCGCACATGGCAACCACTGCTTTTTTCTCCACACGTACCTCCGGTGTACCTGTGATACCGGCGATCTGTGTCAGCATATTCTCCAGCTCTCCCAGAGAATGCAGGGGCTTTGCAATACTGTCCCATCTCTTTCTCGCCCCCTCCATAGCCTTTTCATCCAGAGGGCGGACTTTCTTCACTGCCTCATCCAAAGTTATCATTTGCTACCTCCAATCCTTTTACCTGTGGTAAAAATAATAAATTTACTAAAGATATAATTCAACGCCAGCACGATAAATTGTGTGCAGAATTTTGCAAACATATCCCGGAATCCCAGGATCTCCGCCAGAAGCCATACGCCACCTACCTCAATGACCATGGTCAACAGACGGGCACTTATAAATTTCAGAAAGGGCGGTATATGATCCCTCCATGTTTCACAGCGGTCATGAAATACAAATCTGGAATTCACAACATAGGCAAACAGGATCGCCAGGATGATCGATATGATGTTGGCACTCATCAGCGGAATTCCCATTGCCCTCATGATATAAAAGCTTAACAGATTTACGAGAGTCGTACAACCACCCCAGAAAATATAACGGATCACATCATTTTCATAGAATTTAAGGATCCACTTTTTCATTGGTATCTCCTCCTCGTATGATCTTTGATACGATATATCTTGGACGACGTTTTACTTCCTCATAGATCCTGGCGATATAATATCCGATGATTCCAAGGCTCATCATCACAGCACTTCCAATAAAGAGCATCACGATCAGAAGTGTGGTATAGCCTTCCACCGCATGCCAGGAAAAATACCGGACCAGAGAATAAACCAGAAGGAGCAGGGAGCACCCAAAGCAGCCCACAGCACCGGCTGTTACAAACTGCAGCGGAAGTGTTGTAAATGCCACGATATTCCGAAACGCATAGCTGATCAGCGTTCCTGCAGACCATTTGGATTCTCCGGCCTCACGCTCCTGCACCTCAAAAGGTACGGAGATGCTTTTGAAGCCTATCCAGGATGATGCCGCCCGGAAAAACATGCTGCGCTCAGGCATGGCGAGAACACTCTCCACCGCTTTCCTGTCCAGCAGCTTGAAATCGGAAGCGTTTTCCATATCAAAGCCGGTGGCACGGGACATGATCCGATAGAAAAATCCGGCACTTTTTCTGTGAAAAAGAGTTTCTTTTCCCCGGTTTTTCTTGATGCCCTCCACAACCTCGTAGCCCTGCTCCCAGAGCCGATACATTTCCAAAAGGATTTCCGGCGGATGCTGCAGGTCACAGTCCATCACAGCCACCGCATCTCCGCATGCCTGTGCAAGGCCGGCCACAATTGCTGCTTCTTTCCCGAAATTTCTGGAAAAATGCACACCTGTCACATTTTTATCTTCTCCTGATACTTTTTCTATCGCTGCCCAGGTCCCGTCAGAGGAACCGTCATCTACTAGGACCAGTTCATAACGGATCCCGGCCTGCCCCAGGAGCTCTCTGAGAGTCCGGCAGGTTTTCTCCACCATCGGTTCCTCATTACAGGCAGGCAAAACTACCGATAATCGGCTCATTTCTCCTGTTTTCCCCTTTCTTTTTGTTTTCCTTGGCGCTGGTAAGATATCACGATCCCGGCAAACAGGATCAGGCCGATCACCGTCAGTATCATTCCGGGCACAATATACGGTGTACAATATCTGAGTGCGATCGTATGCCTGCCTTTTTTTAATTCCAGCCCCATATACATACTGTTTGCCTGCACAAGTTCTGTTTTTTCTCCATCTACATAGGCGGTAAAGCCTGCGCTGTATGGAATGGAAAATACCAGGATCTTATCGGAAGTGGTTGTGATATCTCCACGAATGCAATTTGTCTCCGTTTTAATATTCTGAAGACTTTCTTTTCCAAGCTCCTCTGTCTGTTCTTCAACAGAAGCCATGGGCTGACATACCACATACAGATCATCAAAGGTATATTCTCCCGGCATGGAGAATGTCAGTGTCATAGTTCCCGCAGAATAGTTTTTATATCCCATATTCAGAAGAAAATTATGTCTTCCGCTATAGCCGTTGTATTTATCTGTAAAAATCCGGATAGTCTTGTCCACGGAGCCCAACGAAACATCCACTGCTGATTCCTTGCTTTCTTTCCAGTAGCGCCAGTTATTGTCTTCATAACGCACGGTATTCTTCTCATATTCTGTCATGGAATCCCATTTTTTATCACTGACCACTGCACGTGGAGAATAGGCATTAAAATCCAGATTTTTTGCCACAAGATAAACCTCAGCCTCCGGCTCTCCCTGATATCCGATCTGTACGGTTGCTCCTTCTTTGGCCACAATGATCTTTCCGTCTTTGATCTTACAGCCTTTTCCTGCTTCCAGTGTAAAATCTGCTTTCTTATCATCAAAGGTGAGGTCTGTCTCAGGAAGACTGCTGTCCTCAAGGACTGCCCCCTGCAGGAGCGCCTGCTGCTTTTCGGTCACAGAAAGCTTTTCATAGTTTTCTCTGGGGATCCAGGAATCATAGGTATAACCAAGAGGAAGGGAATCCTCGTTTTCGTAGATCCTGTATTTTTTTGTGACTTCTGCTTCACTGTCATAGCCGTATGGCAGATACCCATATCCGCTTTTTTTGATGGCAAAATATTTCACCGAGGCAAGACGATCCAGGATACTCCGTCCGTCCAGGCTGCTGTAATGATAATCCCAGGGGGTATTCAGATACATCTCATCAAAGAAACGGCTGATATTTCCATTGGCCACACTGAAATAATAGGAAGTACTGTTGGTTCCCATATACATGGCAGTGTTTACATAAGAGCCCGTTTTGTACTGGTCATATCTGGTAACCGATGAATCGTCCATTGACCGGATCGCTTTGTCCGGTCCGGACTGAAGCTTCTCCAGCGCCTGATCCTTTTCCTCAAATTCTGACAGATAATCTTTTTCGTAAGAATACTGGTATGAAACATTCAGAAGGATACTTGTCACAAGCACGGCCACGATCATTCCACAGAGATATTTTCCCTGTGTAAATACGTTTCCGTAGGAAACCACTGTAAACACAGCCAGGACCAGCATCATCAGTGCCATGATATTGCGTTCCGTGCGGGCGGATTCTGAAAACAGTGCCAGCACGCAATATATCAGCAGCATTACAAATATCCGTCGTTTTTCCCTGATGCCCAGCGTAAACAGTTCCGGATATGCCTGTACCAGGATATATGCGATCAGCATTCCATACGCCCAGATCCATCGGTTGGACACGTATGAAAATCCATTCAGTACATGACCTGCAAAGGGGATCAGTAAAAACAGATTCAGAAGCACAAAGCCCAGCTTCAGTCCCGTATATTTTTTCTTTTTGGAAAAGATCACAAACACGCCTGCCATTGCGACTGCGGAATATCCAGCAACTCCCCACTGGATCATATTTTCGCCGATCAGGCAGCCGAGATATTTTTCGTAGTAAATGCGGTCATATAACAGCGGCACATAATTCTGCGCCTGAAAGCGCTCTGTTCCAAACAGAGTCATGACCACAGGTAAAAAGATCAGTGCAGCGATCATAAGTGCGACCAGATAAAAGCCAGCAAATTTCAGGAACCACTGAAATACATCTTTTACTGAACGCTTGCGGAATATTCCAAAATACCGGAAAGCTGCATACAGCACCATAAAGATACTGATCATATAAAAGAAATAAAAATTAGACATTGCCGCTACAGCCGTCGCACAGATAAAAAGGTATGGCTTTTCTTTTTTGTAAATCTTTTCAATTCCCATAAGGACCAGCGGCAGATAGATCATGGGATTGGAAAAATATGGGTGCTTCATGGACGCATAAATGGTCCATCCTGCAAAAATATAAACAAGGCTTCCAAGAAATGTGGCCTGTTTGGGATTCTTGCGGTAAAAGCAGTAAATGCTGAATGTGATACCCGCCAGATAAATGCGGAGAAAGATCAGAAGCTCATATAAGATCTCTGTGTCTTTTTCCGGTACAAAAACGGACAGTAAGGTCAGCGGATCACCGATCACATAATAATGAAGTGTTGTAAGGATATCGGAACCGTATCCGATATGCATATCCCACATAGGAAGGGAAAGCTTATGCTCCGTCACCAGCGTCTGCAGAACATTCCGCAGATATTTTCCATAATAGGCCAATGCATTGATGTGCTGCGGAACACCGTCATGACTCCAGATCAGGGATTTTCCATTGAAATAAAAACAACTGTAAATAAACAGCGAGATCGCCGCAAAAACAATCGTATACAGAATATAAAAATCTGCTTTTTTCTCTTTCCGGGATTTCTCCTTCGAAAAAATTCTCTTCATATATGTCTCTCCTGTATATGAAAAAAGGCCTGCGGTGCGCTAAACACCGCAGGCCTGTCACCTAATGCTTAATCAGCAAGCACACTGTATAAACAGTAACTATTGATCAATAATTAGTCTTCTTTCTTATCTGCTCCGTAAAGAGTGATAAGTTTCTGCAGATACTCATATCTAGCCTGAGCCTCAGACTCGTTCTTAGCAAACAGTCTTGCAGCTTTCTCAGGATTCTGACGCTGCAGAGAATTGTAACGAACCTCACCGTTCAGGAAGTCCATATAGTTCTCCATATCCGGTGTCTTGGAATCAAGGCTGAACTTGTTCTCAGCAGCCGGGTTGAATCTGAAGTTGTGCCAGTATCCGCACTTAACTGCCAGCTCTTCCTCTGTCTGAGCTTTGCTCATACCTTTCTTGATACCATGGTTGATACATGGAGCGTAAGCGATGATCAGGGATGGTCCCGGATATGCCTCTGCCTCTGCGATTGCTTTTACAGTCTGGTTGAAGTCAGCACCCATGGAAATCTGTGCTACATATACATAGCCATAGCTCATTGCGATAGATGCCATATCTTTCTTCTTAGTCTCTTTTCCGCCTGCTGCGAACTGAGCGATCGCACCTGTCGGTGTAGATTTGGAAGACTGTCCGCCTGTGTTGGAGTAAACCTCTGTATCGAATACCATAACGTTGATGTCACGTCCGCTTGCAAGAACGTGGTCAACACCACCGAATCCGATATCGTAAGCCCATCCGTCACCACCGAAGATCCACTGGGATTTCTTGGAGAGGAAGTCTTTCTGTGCAAGGATCTCGTTAGCCTTGTCACATCCGCAAGCCTCAAGAGCTGCAACGAGTTTCTCTGTAGCTGCACCATTTGTTGCGCCTACAGCATAAGTATCCAGCCATTCCTGACCAGCTGCCTTAACATCCTCATTTGTTCCGTTAGCTACAAGGTCTTCGATCTTCTCTTTCAGACCGCCACGGATCGCACGCTGTGCAAGAAGCATACCATAACCGAACTCTGCGTTATCCTCGAACAGAGAGTTTGACCATGCAGGTCCCTGTCCCTTAGCGTTTGTTGTGTATGGTGTAGATGGTGAAGAGTTACCCCAGATAGAAGAACATCCTGTAGCATTTGCAATGTACATTCTGTCACCAAAGAGCTGTGTGATCAGCTTAGCGTATGGTGTCTCACCACAACCTGCACAAGCGCCGGAGAACTCAAGGAGCGGCTGTTTGAACTGGCTGCCTTTTACAGTTGTCTCTTTATATTTAGCGATAACGTCTTCCTTCTGAGGAAGTGTTACACCGTAATCGAAGAATTTCTGCTCTTCTGTGTTAGCTTCAAGCGGAGCCATCTCAAGAGCTTTGTTGCCTTTCTTTCCTGGGCAGACATTTGCGCAGGAGCCACATCCTGTACAGTCAAGAGCGGATACAGTCATTGTGAATGTATAGTCTTTCATTCCTGTAAGAGGAAGTGTCTTGATTCCCTCTGGAGCGTTAGCTGTCTCATCTGCTGTCATAGCAACCGGACGGATTGCAGCATGCGGGCAGACATATGCACAGCGGTTACACTGGATACAGTTGTCCGGAACCCATACAGGAACGTTAACTGCGATACCACGTTTCTCATATGCAGCTGTTCCGGATGGTGTTGTACCATCTACATAATCCTTGAATGCAGATACCGGGAGGCTGTTACCTTCCTGAGCATTGATCTTGCACTGGATGTTGTTTACGAAGTCCTGAGCATCCTGAGCACCGTGGGATGCGTGAGACATGAAGAGTCCCTCGTCCTCAGCGTTCTTCCAGCTCTCCGGAACCTGAACCTCTACGACCTGTTTAGCACCGGCATCGATAGCTGCCCAGTTCTTCTTAACAACGTCATCACCTTTACGTCCGTAAGTAGCTTTAGCAGCAGCTTTCATAAGCTCGATAGCCTGCTCCTCAGGAATGATTCCTGTAAGTTTGAAGAATGCGGACTGAAGAATTGTGTTGATACGTGTTGGTCCCATGCCAGTCTCAATACCAATCTTAACACCATCGATGGTGTAGAATTTGATATTGTGGTTAGCGATGAAAGCTTTAACCTGTCCTGGAAGATGTTTCTCAAGTCCTTCCATATCCCAAGCACAGTTCAGAAGGAATGTACCTCCGTCAACAAGCTCCTGTACCATGTTATATTTGTTAACATAGGACGGATTATGACATGCAACGAAGTTTGCTTTGTGGATCAGGTATGTGGATTTGATCGGTTTCTTACCGAAACGAAGGTGAGACATTGTAACACCGCCGGACTTCTTGGAGTCATAATCGAAGTAAGCCTGAGCGTACATGTCTGTGTTATCACCGATGATCTTGATGGAGTTCTTGTTAGCACCTACAGTACCATCAGCTCCAAGTCCCCAGAACTTGCAGTTTGTTGTTCCCTCTGGTGTTGTAACAAGTGGTGCGCCTGTCTCAAGAGAAAGGTTTGTAACATCATCAACGATACCGATTGTGAATTTCTCTTTCTCAGTGTTCTCATATACTGCTACGATCTGTGCAGGTGTTGTATCTTTGGAACCAAGTCCGTAACGTCCTGTAAAGATCTTAACATCGCTGAACTTGCTGTCGCGAAGAGCTGCAACAACATCAAGATACAGAGGCTCGCCAAGAGCTCCTGGCTCTTTTGTTCTGTCAAGAACAGAGATCTGCTTAACTGTATCCGGGATTGCATCGATAAGAGCCTGTGCACAGAATGGTCTGTAAAGACGAACTTTAACAACACCGACTTTCTTGCCAGCTGCCATAAGGTAATCGATTGTCTCCTCGATGGTATCGTTTACGGAACCCATAGCTACGATGATGTGCTCAGCGTCAGCAGCTCCGTAGTAGTTGAACAGTTTGTAGTCTGTTCCGATCTTCTCGTTAACTTTGTCCATGTACTCCTGAACAACTGCCGGAAGAGCGTCATAATATGGATTACATGCCTCTCTTGCCTGGAAGAAGATATCCGGGTTCTGAGCGGAACCTCTCTGACATGGATGGTTCGGGTTCAGAGCACGGTTACGGAACTCTGCGATTGCGTCCATATCTGCCATATCTTTCAGATCTTCATAGTCCCATGTCTCGATCTTCTGGATCTCATGAGATGTACGGAATCCGTCGAAGAAGTTGATGAACGGAACTTTTCCTTTGATTGCTGCAAGATGAGCAACCGGTGTAAGGTCCATAACCTCCTGTACAGAAGACTCACAAAGCATTGCACATCCAGTCTGACGACAGGCCATAACGTCGGAATGGTCACCGAAAATACAAAGTGCGTGGGAAGCAAGTGCACGGGCAGATACGTTGATAACTCCCGGAAGCTGCTCACCAGCGATCTTGTAAAGGTTCGGGATCATAAGCAGAAGACCCTGGGAAGCTGTGTAAGTTGTAGTCAGGGCACCTGCTGCCAGAGAACCGTGAACGGCACCTGCTGCACCTGCCTCAGACTGCATCTCTGTAACCTGTACTTCCTGTCCAAAGATGTTCTTTCTTCCCTGAGTTGCCCACTCGTCTGTAGCCTCAGCCATTACAGATGAAGGGGTAATCGGGTAAATAGCAGCTACATCAGAAAAAGCATATGATGCATGAGCGGCTGCATGGTTACCATCCATGGTTTTCATCTTTCTTGCCATTGTTTTTTCCTCCTTAAAGGTTTGTTAAAAAATATATTATTTAGGCTTATGAAGGCCTAAAATTCCATTGGTTATTATATCATAGATTCCCAGTTATGTCCATTTTCTTTCATTGTTTTTTGTATATTATCCTGTACAAACGCCGTTATCTTTTTCACAAATAAAAAAGAGCTGTTCGGAATTTTTCCTCTCCAAACTGCTCTCCTTATCATCTCATACGCTTATCCCAACTCACATCCGGGAATCACTTCTCCTCTTTTCCGAAAAGATCCTTCATGGATTTCCGACGGAGCATTGTCCACAGCTGATCCTGGATCTCCTGAAGCTCATCATGTGCATGGCAGGGAACTCCGTCCTGTCCGTTCCTTGGACACTGATATGTGCCGTTCAGGCACTCAATGATGGACATATCCGGATCGATCGCACTGTATATCTCATATAATGACAGTTCTTCCGGATCTCTCTTCAGCGCGTAACCGCCATGAACTCCGCGGTATCCTTCCACGAGCCCTGCATTCTGAAGCTTCTTCAGTATCTTGTATGCAAAGGGTGCTGTGATCGATTCCCTCTCACAGATCTCGCTGACGCTCAAACGCGGCTCCCACATCAATGCGCGGATAACCCGCATCGCATAATCGCTTTCTCTGGTGATAAACATTTTTAACCTCTCTTCTGTTCAACTAAGCTGCTGATTTATGATAGTTTCCGCATTCCATCCGATCTGCCACGTTCCTGGGTGTTTCTGATGTGCCAGAGAGCCGGATATCCATATCCCCGGAATACTTCATTACCACATACGACAGTATAACCCATTTTTTTATATAATAAAAGGTTATTATTTTCCTGTGATTCATAGTAATCCCCTGTTTTTCCTTTATTTAGCCGAAAAAAGGAAAATACAGCTTGCAAATTTTTCAGTTTACGGTACAATAGGAAACGATTGTAATGCTTTCGTATGTAATTGAAACGATATTTATTTAATGAAAAAAGAGGTATGATATGATTTCAGCAAATAACATCACACTGCGCGTTGGAAAAAAAGCGCTGTTTGAAGACGTTAACATCAAATTTACAGAGGGTAACTGTTATGGATTGATCGGCGCCAACGGCGCAGGAAAATCTACATTCCTCAAAATCCTTTCCGGTCAGCTTGAGCCTACCAAGGGCGACATTGTGATCACCCCCGGTCAGAGACTTTCTTTCCTACAGCAGGATCACTTCAAATATGATGCTTATCCGGTTCTGGATACTGTCATCATGGGTAATGAAAGACTCTATCAGATCATGAAAGAGAAAGAAGCCATTTACGCAAAGGAAGATTTCACAGACGAAGATGGCATCCGTGCCAGCGAGCTTGAGGGTGAGTTTGCAGAGATGAACGGATGGGAAGCAGAGTCCGATGCTGCTACTCTTCTCAACGGTCTCGGAGTCGACACTGAGTTCCACTATACACAGATGGCAGACCTTACCGGTAGTATGAAGGTCAAGGTTCTTCTTGCACAGGCTCTTTTCGGAAATCCTGATATCCTTCTTCTTGATGAGCCGACCAACCACCTGGATCTTCCTGCTATCGAATGGCTGGAGGAGTTCCTGATCAATTTTGACAATACGGTTATCGTAGTATCCCATGACCGTTATTTCCTGAACAAGGTCTGCACACATACTGCTGATATCGATTATGGCAAGATCCAGCTTTATGCCGGAAACTATGACTTCTGGTTTGAATCCAGCCAGCTTCTGATCAAGCAGATGAAAGAGGCCAACAAAAAGAAAGAGGAGAAGATCAAAGAGCTCCAGGAGTTCATCTCCCGTTTCAGCGCCAATGCTTCCAAATCCAAGCAGGCGACTTCCAGAAAGCGTGCCCTGGAAAAGATCCAGCTGGATGACATGCGTCCTTCCAGCCGTAAATATCCATACATCGACTTCCGCCCGAACCGTGAGATCGGAAACGAGGTCCTCATGGTGGAAAATCTGTCCAAGACCATTGATGGAGCAAAGGTTCTGGACGACATTTCCTTCACTCTTGGTCGTGAAGATAAGGTTGCCTTTGTGGGCGCCAACGAGCAGGCCATCACAACCTTCTTCAAGATCCTTACAGGTGAAATGGAGCCGGATGAAGGAAATTACAAATGGGGCGTTACCACTTCCCAGGCATATTTCCCGAAGGATAACACACAGGAATTCGATAACGACCTTACTATCACCGACTGGCTGACACAGTACTCCGAGATCAAGGACGCAACCTACGTCCGTGGATTCCTTGGCCGTATGCTTTTCCCTGGTGAGGATGGTGTAAAACGTGTCCGTGTTCTTTCCGGTGGTGAAAAAGTTCGCTGTCTTCTTTCCAAGATGATGATCTCCGGTGCCAATATCCTGATCCTGGATGAGCCAACCAACCATCTGGATATGGAGTCTATCACAGCACTGAACAACGGACTGATCAAATTCCCGGGAGTGATCCTTTTCACCTCACACGATCACCAGTTTGTACAGACAACTGCAAACCGCATCATGGAGATCCTTCCTAACGGCAAGCTGGTAGACAAGATCACCACTTACGACGAGTATCTTGCCAGCGACGAAATGGCCAAGAAGCGTCACGTATTCCAGGTTAACGAAGAGGACGCACAGGATAACTAAATCCCATGCTTCTGTAACAAAAAATCTCCCCTGCTTCCGCCTTTACAGGCAGTCAGGGGAGTTTTTTTATCTGTTTTATATGCGCTTACTCCATGGTGATCGGAGCAAGCTTGCCCTGTGTTACATCCAGAAGATCTTTAAGCGGTACCTTCAGGGTAAGGCCTACTCTTCCACCACTTACATAGATCTCATCAAAGTTTTCGGCAGACTGGTCAAACACCACCGGATAATTTTTTTTCATTCCAAGAGGGCTGCAGCCTCCGCGGATATAGCCCGTGATCTTTGTAAGATCCTTTACATGGATCATATCTACTGTTTTTTCGCCTACAGACTTTGCGGCTGCCTTACGGTCCACCTCTTTCTCGATCGGAACTACAAACACATAGTAGCCACCGCTTTTCCCTTCCATGACCAGGGTCTTAAAGGACTGATCATGAGGGGCTCCTGTGATGTCTGCACAGTGGATCCCATCTATGAACTCTCCACAGTCATATGCGATTGCTTCATATTTTACTTTTTTTCGATCCAGCATTCTCATCGCGTTTGTTTTGGCTTCTTTTCCCATTTCTGTCACTCCTCGGATTTTTCTCAGTTGTCTTTCCACTCATCAAGCTCATCCAGATCCTCATCATTCATCAGATCCGGGTCATTCCTGTAATTTCCATATTCTTCCTGCTCATCAAAATCCGCCATATTTTCAATATCCATCCGGCGTCTTTTCTGCTGCAGTTTTTCAAAATCTTCATAGCTGTCCCTGTTTTCCGACTCATCAAAACGATCATAGTCTTCATGATCCTCCGGATCTGCATAGCGGGATCTGCTTCCCGTTCCTGCATTCCTTCGTTCCCTGGTGCTGCTGCTCTGGCTGTATCTGCGGCCTCTTCTGTCATCCGAAGCATAATTTCTGTCGGAGGTTCTGTTTCTGCCGGAGGTTCCGGAAGTGCTTCTTCTTTCAGTGGAACTGCCTTTGCTGTTTCTTTCGCTTCCGGATCTTTTTCGGCTGTCTGCATAATTTCTTTCTCGTCTGTCAGAGTTGCGTCCTTCTCTGTCAGATGGTCTGCGGGAACGTCTTTCACCCCGGCTTTCCCGGTCATCGTTTGCCCGGTTTTCGTATGTATATCTGTGATCGTCCCTGTTACGGTCAGAGGTGTATTCACGACTGTTTCCTCTACGGTCCCTTCCTGCCGGCTTCCTGGTCTCCTCCGGCAGAGTTCCATCGTCGTCATCCTCTTCTTCGTCATCTTCCTCATCGTATCGGTCTTTGTTGATGGCGAACTGGATCAGCATACCAAGGATCGCAATTCCCGCTGCCATACCGACGCCATATGGAAACTGCGCCAGCCCTGCGATCTTTGCAATGGATAATCCTGCCAGAACACCACCCAGTATACTGGTTCCGACAATGATCACTCCTTTCGCATAACGCATAGCAAGTACTCCCAGTCCCACACCGATAAGGATGCACAGGAAAAAAGAAAAAGAACTGGTCGGATGGACCAGATAGATACTCAATGTTATTCCGATACCAAATCCCAGTACAAAGATTCCTGCCCTGTAGATCAGAAACGAAACAACAGCCAGTACGATCCCCAGTCCCGCCATGGCACCTGCGATCACCATTTTATCCTGAACACCGGACATATAGGTTACACCAAAGCCGGCGCCTGCTCCGATGATAAATCCAAAGATCATCATCCAGAACCGGAGGATACGATATCCCAGGATACAGTTCAAAAGCCCGAAAACGCAGAGCACTCCATATACGATCACCATCAGCTGGCTGATCTGTTCCATACCTCCTGCTCTCTGCAGTATGTCAAATCCTCTTGACAACATATCCATATTCATAACTTACTCCTCTCTTTCCAAAACCTCCGGAAATCTTCCCGAAGATGTTTCAGAAAATAAAATATATGGTATAAAAATTATCCATCACTCCATAATGATACTCCACCTGACCAAGTCCGTGAAGTTTCATATAATACTGTGCCACATTCTGTACCACGCCATCATCCAGCAGTTCCTGACAGGCTTCGGAAAAAGCTTCCTGACTGCCAAACTTGAAACGCACTACAGCCGCACCATTATCCAGTCTCATCTTACAATAATCATATATGTCCTGCCAGCTGTAATCTTCAAAGTACCCCTGGTTCAGCACATAAAAATCCAGATCCTTCGCAGTACATGCCGGAACTGTCAGTTCTTCCGATGGTGTATAGGTTTTTTCATATTCTTCCGGGAAAGGGCAGAGATAATCGTAAATGATCGTCTTATGTTCTTCCAGCTGTGCGGCATCTCCATTTAAAAAATCCGGCTGATCCCCATTGGTAGCATCTACATAATAATACTCCTGGCCTATTTTTACAATATCCCATGCATGACCCTCTGTACTTCCTTTTGTGCTTCCGTCCACATAAATACAGGGAATATCCAGCCTTTCCAGAAGATACTGGACAGCTCCTGCATATCCGGCACAGACTGCGGATTTTTTCCAGAAAACACCTGCTATGCTCTGATCATCCTCCCCGGTCTGATACTGGGTATGGTCAATAACATACGTATAAACAATGCGTACCTTCTCGTAGTCACCGGCATCCTCCGGGATCAGGGCTCTGACCTCCTGAAAGCTCTGCTCCATGGCCGTCTGTATCTCATCGATCTCGCTGTCTGTATAAGTATAGCCCGGAGTAAAAACGCAGTAATCACTGTCTGAATACGTAGTTTTGTAGATTTTTTCACGATTGTGGACCCAGAATATCTCCGGGTGGTCTTTCAATACTGCATGATAGCTTCTGTCAATACTGTCATCATCGGAGATCGTCAGATAAAACTCCTTTTCCCGGGCACGGATTCCTTTCAGCAGCTCCCGATATACTCTCTGCTCTTCTTCCGTAAGCTGTTTGAAATAATATTCCTGATGCCCTTCTTCGCTCTGGGCAACCTCCATCTGACGCAATTCCTCTACTTCCTTTGGTTCGCCTGAAATAATGCTCTTTGCTATGGAGCGGATCTGACCCAGTGCCCCTGCCGAAGTGCTAAAGGGCTGAAGGATCACTGCAGCTGTAAGCACTGCGGCTGCCATGGGGCAGAAATTTCTTTTTTTCATAATATCATGTCCTATGTCTGAAGCAGCGATTGTAAGAAAGGGCAGCCTCCCGTGGGAGACTGCCCTTATCTTCAATCGCTGTCCCTTAGTTTTCCATTTCCAGTGTTTCTACATCATCATCAAATGTATCCACTGCATCGTCCATGGTCTCCTGATCCAGAGTCAGCGTCTCAACTTCATCTTCTTCCTCATCCTCCTGCAAAGCCTTATTCTTAAAATCTGCAAGAAGGTCACTGGAAACAGTATCACCGGATGCCAGTGCATCCTTCAGTGCATCAGATCTAACCACATCCGTGAGGAGCTTTTCTGCACTCTCCTCTGTCAGAACATCATTCTCTGTAGCTGTGGTCTTATTTTCCTCCGCTGTTGTATCCTGATAGAAGGATGGCTTTCTGATATAACGGAAGCTTGCACTGTATGCCTCACCAACCGTTACACCATTCTTGCTTGAGGAACAATGTACTGCGATCCAGTCGCCGGAATCCGTCTTTCCGCACAGGATACCAACGTGGTTGTTGCTTCCTGCTTCCGGTCCTCTCTGGAATACCAGATCTCCTGGCTGTGCATCTGCTTCGCTGACAACACCGGCCTTCTCCCACTGGTCAGAGGTTCCGTCTCCAACTGCTGCCTGCATTCCCTGATCCTTATATCCATTGATCACTGCCCAGGTAACAAAGCCGCTGCAGTCCAGACCATATGCACGGAGCGTACCGGAGCTTCTGCTACCGTCTGCTGATACCTTCTCAACGGAGCCCCAGCTTGGATCTTCTCCAATCACCGTAGATTTGCCGCCCCAGAAATATCCGACCTTGCCAACCAGTGAATACGCTGCGGTGATAACATCTACACGATCCTCAGAAACATTGTCTCCCACGCTTTCACGGACAAAGCCTTTGGATGCGGTAACTACCGCACAGAGAAGCTTACAGTCTGTTTCCACATATTTCTTAAGGACGCTTCTGTCTTCCTTTGCAATATTGTTCTTCTTGATGTAGTAGTTGATCTTACGATTTCCGTAGGATATCTTGGTAATATCCTGCTTGTCCCTGACGATGGGGTTCATCTCCGCAAAGATCCTTGCCAGATCATCCTTGCAGGATGCATCCAATGTAAATGACGTTGCTCCTGCTTTGCTCTTTTCGTAAATATAAACAGCAAGGATATCCTGCCAGTTTCTTACCAGAAGTGTATTCTCCGTATCGGTAAGCTTGTTCTTCTCTTTATATTCTCTTTCGATCTCTTCCATTACAGAAGCAAAATCATCAGAGAAGGACAGATGATAATTGCTCTTAAGACTATCCAGATAAAAATCCTTGCCCGCATGGAGATTGGATACCATATTTGTCACATAAACAGGATCTCCGATCTGTGTTGCTGTGGCGTTATTTCCATCTGTGATCTCTGTATTCTTGTTATCTTCCGTGCTGCTATCATCTTTTTTGTTGCCTTTTTTGTTATCACTGTCGTTCTTGTCGACAGCTGCAAGCTTGGCTTCTGCCTCAGTCAGGATCTTATAATTCGTAACCTTGGCCTTTTCTGTATTAGACAGTGCCTCATAAGCTGCACGTACGCTATCTATCTCCGCTTTATCTGCTGCTGTGATCGTTCTGCCTGCCAGTGCTTTGATCTTCCGGATCACCGCTTGTACCTTTGCAGAGTCATCCCTGGCCGGTGTTTCCGTCGGTGCAGGTGTTGCGGTTGGCTCCGGCGTTGCCGTTGGTGCAGGTGTCGCTGTCGGTTCCGGTGTTGCCGTTGGTGCAGGTGTCGCTGTCGGCTCCGGTGTTCCCGTCGGCGCAGGTGTTGCAGTTGGCTCCGGTGTTTCCGTCGGCGCAGGTGTCGGTGTATCTGTTGGCTCCGGCGCTGTAGTTGGTTCCGGGTCAGGTGCAGCAGTTATTTCCGGTTCCGGTGCAGCTGTCGGCTCCGGTTCTGTCGGAACTTCTGGTTCCGGTTCACTTACCTCACTCCCGTCTCCTGAAACACCTTCCTCAGCAACAACATTATCTGCTTCCTCGGCGGCTTTTACTCCGGTTGGAATTGCCAGTACCATAGCTGATAACATCGTGATGCAAAAAAACTTATTCAGGTACTTGTTCTTCATATTTATTAAGATGCTCCCTTCTTTCCTTGAACATCCCTTTACTTCCCCTATAATAAAGGTCTGCCTTAAACCGTTTGATAACTTAAAGTTTAATTCAATTTATTTTAGCATACGAAAATCGTGAAATCAACTGTTCTGGTAGGATATCTCCTTCAATTCATCTATTTTTCACTTTTTATTCACATTTTTGTAAGATTTTTTAGAGTTTACCATAACGTAAAAAAGCCACAGTGCTCTCACACACTGCGGCTTTTTATATACTGTCAGACAGTCACTGCCGGCTGTCCGCCCATATGAAACTGTTTTCTGACACAGAGCTGAAAAATTCCCTGTACAACCTGATAGCACACCCGAAGGATAAAACGGATGTCATCGGCAATGCACCGCGGGCTTTCCAGATAATATGCATGACGCTCACGGATATATTCCACAAGTTCCTCAAAGCTTTCAAACTGCTTCGCTTCTTCCAGCTGGCTGTCTGCTGCGCCGCTGAGGATGCATTCTCTCAGGCGGTTTTTCAGCTCAGCTTCATAAGAATTATGTGCTGCAAGATTTCCTTTGTATGTTTTGTTATGAGGAAAAGTAAAATAATCAGCCATATAATGCATGACCTCACCGAATCTTCTCCAGTATACTCTGGCATTCTCTTCCTCCGGGTTCTTCTCGACAAGCGCCCTCATCTTATTCTGGAGGTGATCGAATGTTCCGAAAAACTCATGTCTGGTGGTGAGAAACGATGGTTTCAGATCAGGCATGATATTACCCAGGCAAAACGCTTTTCTGTGCTGCTGGAGACTGTACACCTCAGACATCTGGTCAGCCAGGTATCTGCCTAACAGTATATGTGATTTTTTACGCAATTTTTTCCCTCTTCCTTCTTTCCTGATCCAGATCCTGACCGGTCAACAGTAATTTGGTTCCGCCCGGTCCTCTTCTGGGATCCATAAATCATCCGTTTACCGGAACCAACTTTACTATAGCACTGTTTTTTCAAATAATCAAATAAAGATTATGTAAATTTTAATCCAGATCAAAAAGCTGCCGCTGCTTCAGATCAATAGATGCCCAGACGGTACTTGTCTTCGGTTCTCCGTAAAGATAAACCGTGCTGGAAACCAAGCAGCATATATAATTCACTTTTTGTTCCAATCCCTCCATCAAGTCCAACACTGTTGTGCGCAGCTTCAACCAGGGTCTTTGCCCTATCTTCAGTAACTCCTCTGCCACGCATCTTTTTATCATGCCAGATCTTTCGGATCCCATTTACTCCAAGCGCGATCACATCTTTTGGCAATGGTGCTTTTTCAAGCACTGCCAGGCCGCTTATTGCATCAAATCGTGTGTATAATCCCAGATATTCCGGGAAATGTATTGCAAGCCATCTCTGGATCCTGTTTGCAGATATGTTGTGCTGCTTCCTGATCCTGTCACGGCTGTATACCCGGTCTCTTATTTCGGCATAAATGCCTTCTGGCATGTATGGGATTGAATATCTCCCATCC
>NZ_QUGY01000010.1:0-148345 GCF_003479245.1 Ruminococcus sp. AF17-12 | reverse complement strand
TTGTGTTCATATTTGTATTATACTATGGTTTATCAGTTAATACAATTACTATTTTGTCCCTCTTCAATTACTTGCATAAATTCGATGGACGCGTCTTATATCCCCATAGTTGAAGCAGGGGGTTTTACGACGCATTGGATAAAATACTATATTCCAAAACGACACAAAAAAATCGCCGAACCCCAGTAAAATCAA
This sequence comes from Ruminococcus sp. AF17-12, assembly GCF_003479245.1. NCBI lineage: Bacteria > Bacillati > Bacillota > Clostridia > Eubacteriales > Oscillospiraceae > Ruminococcus > Ruminococcus sp. AF17-12. The sequence goes on along the minus strand of NZ_QUGY01000010.1, from coordinate 148,150 downwards.
AAGGTACAGCGATTTTTTTGTTTAGCAACTGTCAAAGACAGGAGTATAAAACGGTTTCTGACCAATGTCAAGCCAGAAAGATTTAAGCCCTCTTACACTGTCTGATTTGCCAGACAGAATTCTTATAATTCCGGAACCACTGTAGTCCATAGATGATTTCCTATTTTCTGGAAATCCCCCTCCAGAGACATTACAGTTACTACTGCATCCTTGTCAGGAAACGCCAGACAGAACTGACCATAATTTCCATCGGATCGATAGGAACCGGCTTCCGGATTCATTACAAACTGATATCCATATCCAAAACCGGAATATAGATTTCCCGGACTTCCTGCCACTGAATTATCCACCAGATTGGACGTTGCCATCTTCATGTACGACTCTGGCACCAGCTGTTTTCCATTATAATTTCCCTTGTGAAGAATCATCTGTCCATACCGGGTAAACTCATCAATATTCACATAAAGTCCATTAGCCGCATGCACATGCCCTTTCGGACACAAAGTCCAGTCTGGATTTCCAATTCCCAGCGGCTCAAAAAAGCGATTTCTCAAATATTCCAGAAGATTAACTCCCGCACGTTTTTCAATCGCACAGCTGATCATATAAGTATTAAAATTGCTGTACAGCCATTCTGTTCCCGGTTTTTTTATCACTTTCGCATTCTCGAAGAAATATCGGATCCAGTCCGGAGTTGTGTAACGCTCCGGCCAGTCACAGAAAAACAGAGAGCTTTCCAAACCTGTAGTCATTGTCAGCATATTTTCCAGCGTTACATCCCCCAGATATCCGTCCGGATTCTCCGGTGCATACTCTGGAAAAATATCCACAATCTTCTCATCAAGTCGAATCAGCCCTTCATCAAGTGCGATTCCTGCCGCACAGGACACAACACCCTTGCATGCAGACCAGGTATTCAGGCGGGTTTTCACCGGCATTCTTTTATATTCTGCCGTTAACTGTCCTTCACGCCATATCTGCGCATACATAACATTGAGATTTTCTTTTAAAGTTTTGATAGCAAATTCATTGATCAGGTTCTGGTCTTTATTCATAAACATTAATCCTCCCACACACTTGTTTCCATCTTTACATCAGGACTTACACTTCTAAACCATCCGTAAGCCATGCATACTACAATGGCTATCAGACTGATGATTACTACCGGAAGTTTCAGGCTTCTGCAAGAATTGATAAAAATGCAGATATATGCAAACAGGCTCAAACAGCAGAGGAAATAATATTTTCCGTTAGAAATATGCATTGGTGATTTTTCCCATGCTTCTGCATGTTTTTTCGGAAGCTGGAAATACGCATAAATCTGCAGAAATGCCAATGCTGATGCCAGAAGCATAATATTATTTACAACATCACTGATAGAAAAGTCCAGTAACACAGGTAATATTCCCATAAGATAAGTAAATGTCATCAGTTTCCAGTAAGCCCCTCTTCTGTTCTGAGCTGCCCATGATTTCGGAAGCCATCCATCTTTACAGGACTGTGCAACCGGAATACAGTTATTGGAAATTGTTGAATTAATGGATGAAGACAGTGCAAGTACCGGACCACCAATCATAAATACTGTGAAAAGTGCCGGATTTAAAATATTTTTTGCAACCAGGGTAAGCGGCTGTCCGGCTACCTGATCCAGAGGAAGCACACCACTTGCTACAATTGCAACACCGCCATATACAACCATCAGTGTCGGAATACAGTACAGAAGTGCCTTTGGAATATCTTTATGCGCTTCTTTTGCCTGTTTACCATAATTCATAATGCAGGAATATCCGTTTGTTGAATATACATACAGCATGATTGCGGAAAAGAATCCGGATGGACCATTGGAGAAAAAGTCTGGTGCTGTAAACTCAAACACCGGATTTTTCAGCTGGAGGCATCCCAGAACAATAAACAGACCAAGTGCAACAAACAGCAGGATAACCAGAATTTTCTGTACCTTCGCCATTACATCCACACCACACAGATTGATGGCAAAGAACACACTCAGGGCTGCAATTCCAAACCATTTCGCATTAATCTGCGGCCACAGGGAATTTGCATACATACCAATTGCCACACCATAAGTCGCCAGATTGATCGTCTGTGGCAAAAATCCTACTGCATACATACCGGCAACTCGTTTGCCGGCCATATCTCCTACCAGAGAATAAAATCCTCCTCCAAGTTTCAGTGTAGATGTGATCCATGGAATTGGTGCAATCATCATAAATCCCCAGATACATGCAGCTACATATGCCAACCATGCTGACTGACCAGTCAAAAGAATTGCCGGTCCGATCAGTGTCAGAACACCCGATCCAATCGCCTGTCCTACACCGATTGTATAAAGATCACTTCGTTTCAGGTAACCTGTTTTTTCTTTTATTTCCTTTACTGTTGACGACATAAAAGCCCCCCTTTTTTATTGACTTTAACATTAATAGTGTAATTAATTCTTTTTCTGACGTCATATGAATTATTTAATGCTATATTAGCATCTAGGTTTCAAGATTTCTATTGACAATATTATTAAAAATACACACTTTAATTTGTGCATTATTTACATCTTTTTTATATTAAGAAGAATTTTTTGCTCCATTATATTGTAATCAAACTTTACACCTGTTATAATTTATTATACTAATCGTACAGTACAGGAGGTTTTCATGAAAATAGAACAGTTGATCCGTGAAAAAGTATCTTTCCTTTCTGCCGGTCAGAAGAAAGTCGCCGAATATATATTACAACACCTTGATTCATTCAGTTATTCCACCCTTGCGAAACTCAGCAAGGAAATTTCCGTAAGCGAAACCACTATCATACGCCTTGCCTATTCCCTGGGATTTGAAAGTTTTTCTGAAATGCAGCGTACTGTACAGAATGATATTCTTTCCGTTCCTACGGTTATAAAAGACGATTCACGGCTGGATAGCGGAAATTTTTATCAAAACATCATTGCCAATGAACTCCATTCCATGGAAAACTGGGCATCTCATCTGAATCAGGAAGATATGGATCAGATTGTTACCCATCTGAGCAATGCCAAAAAACGCCTCATTGTTGGTGCACGCTCTTCCTACAGTGCCGCTCTCTGGATGGGAACTCTGTTGAATCAGCTTCTTGGAAATACCAAGGTGGTTCACGAATTTTACGATTCCAATTTCGAATATCTCACAGAAGCATCCGAGGATACAGTTGTTCTTCTGATCTCTTTTGCCCGCTATACCAAATGGTCTCTGAAATATGCACAGATTGCCAAAAATCATGGTGCAAAGATACTCGCCATCACAGACAGCATTTCATCACCGGCATGGGCGCTGGCAGACCACGCTATCATTACAGAGATCAATCTCAATGAAATGGGATTTAACTCCTTCTCATGCCTCTATTGTCTGTTTGACAGTATTGTTGCAAAAATCCGCAAAACCAGGTGCAAATCCATCAGTACACGACTTCATGACCTGGAAGAACTTTATTCAGACTTTGATCTTTTTTACGAATAATAATTTCAGGGGGGATTATCATGCAGGAAATTTTAGATATTTTTCTTGAGAAATCAAAGCAACATCATTCCAATATCATCTACGCACAGATATATAAAAATGATCTTCTAAAAGAAGAATTCAGACTTTTTCCGGTCAAAACCCGTTTAAATATATGGTCTATCAGCAAGCCTTTTGTTGCAATGGCCGCAGGTATCGCAGAACGTGAAGGACTGATCACTCTTGATGAATACATTTATCCCTGGTTTGAAAAATATTTCCCTTCCGACCCTTCTGAAAATCTGTACAAGATAAAGATCCATGATCTTCTTACCATGTCATCCGGTCAGAAAGATCCGCTCTTTTTCTGCGATGGACCAGAGCGATACAGAGAAAAGGACTGGGTGAGATATTTCTTTCAGAATGATTCTTTTCCATATACACCCGGTACACATTTCGTATACAGCAACTTCTGTTCTTATATTTTGTCCGTCCTTATAGAAGAAAAATCCGGTACCGATTTGCTGAACTATCTGCGATATCGTCTACTTGAACCGATTGGAATTCCAAATCCGGACTGGACCCTTTGTCCTCAAGGACACTGTATGGCAGCCAATGGATTATACCTGACAATTGACGAGTTGGCGCGTTTTGGACATTTGCTTCTGCATGAGGGAGAATGTAACGGAAAACAGATTGTTCCAAAAAAATTTGTTATTGATGCCTGTCAGAAACATATAGATTCTTACAATCCACTGACGGAGCATCCGGATTACCAGAGCTATGGTTATGGATATTTCATATATATGGGACCTATGGAAGATACACTGATCCTGTCCGGCAATTACGGCCAATACTGCGTCGTTGATAAAAAACGTCAGATGGTATCCTGTGTCATGTCCCTGGATGGCAATGACCACAAAAAAATCCGTGATGATCTGGTAGATTCCCTTGCAGAATATTACGGTGTGAAAATTTCACATATATAAAAAAATGCCACTCCCTCGGCAAATCATATGATATTCGCAATCCGCTAACGCTACTTGCTCATAAAAAAATGCCGCTCCGCGGCCACATCATATGATATTCGCAATCCGCTAATGCTACTTGCTCATAAAAAAATGCCGCTCCCGCGGCCATATCATATGATATTCGCAATCCGCTAACGCTACTTGCTCATAAAAAAATGCCGCTCCCGCGACATTTTTTTATATCACTAACCAATCCTCAACCATAGCTGTATTATGTAGCAGTACTGCCTCATTTCCCTTCGTTACAAAAATCCTCTGCACAAACACATCCACAACTTCGCCTTCCCGGACGGGTTCTTCGTCAAGGCTTCTTCTGGCGCTGAGTGTGGTGTTTCCTACACGGACTTTCAGTTCCAGGCTGCTGCCGCGGAATGCGACTCGTTCTACGACGCCCTCTGTTGCGGAGCTTTTATATTTCTGTTCCTCGTTCTTCTTAGTCACTTTTACAAACTCCGGACGGACAATGGCTTTTTCGCCTCCCGGAACTTCCTCGAAGTGATTGAACACCTGGTAATCATCGATTACAGAAGTCTGCCCGAAAAATCCCGCCGTAAACGCAGTATCCGGATTCTGATAAACCTCCAGTGGAGTTCCCTTCTGCTCGATCCGTCCACGGTTGGTAATAATAATTTCATCCGCCACCTCAATAGCCTCATCCTGGTCATGGGTAACAAAAATACTGGTGATCCCCAGCTTCTCGATCATATCCTTCAGCCAGCTTCGAAGCTCCGTACGGATCTTTGCATCGATCGCCGCAAAAGGCTCATCCAGAAGGAGAAGCTGCGGATTCGGAGCCAGAGCCCGGGCAAAAGCAACTCGCTGTCTCTGACCACCGGACAGCTGACTCGGATATCTTTTCTCCAGGCCCTTCAGCCCGATCAGCTCTACCAGTTCCATAACCCTCTGCTTAATATACTTCTTGTCCGCCTTCTGCACCTTCAGGCCAAATGCAATATTATCATACACCGTCATATACCGGAAAAGAGCATAATTCTGGAACACAAATCCAATGCCTCGCTCGCTGGCAGGCACATCATTGACCACTCTTCCGTCAATGATGATCTCACCGCTGTCCGGCTGCTCCAGACCGGCGATCATACGGAGAATCGTAGTTTTTCCGCTTCCGCTGGGCCCCAGAAGACCGATCAGCTTCCCCTTTTCGATACCAAAGCTTACGTTATCAGATGCCTTGTAATCCCCATATGTTTTATTGATATTTTTTAACTCAACGTACATCGCCTTTTTCCCCCTTTCCTTTATGCTCCAGAACATTTCTTGCGATCAGAAGGATCACCGCCAAGATCACAAGGATCGAAGAAACCGCAAATGCCGGAACATACTGGAATTCGTTATAAAGAATTTCCACATGAAGCGGAAGTGTATTTGTTTTTCCACGGAGATGTCCGGACAGTACGGACACAGCTCCAAACTCTCCCATGGCTCTGGCTGTACACAGCACAACACCATAGAGAAATGCCCACTTGATATGCGGAAATGTCACCTTGGTAAAAATCGTCCAGCCTTTTGCTCCCATCAGTGCTGCCGCCTCTTCCTCATCGGACCCTATGGATTCCAGAACCGGTATGATCTCTCTGGACACAAATGGAAATGTGACAAAGATCGTTGCCAGGACAATTCCAGGAACTGCAAACACGATCTGTATCCCTGCACTTTCAAGAACAGAATAAAGAGGACTCTGCTTTCCAAAAACCAGGATATAGATAAGACCTGCGATAACCGGTGATACTGTAACCGGAACATCGATCAAAGTGGTAAGGAACTTTTTTCCCCGAAAATGAAATCTGGTCATTGCCCATGCCGCACACAGACCAAAGATCGTGTTGCATACAACAGCCGCAGCCGTCGCCCCAATGGTCAGCTTCAGCGCTTTCAGCGTGTACTCATCTGTCACCGCCTGCACATAGCACTGCCAGCCCTTGCTCAGCGCCTGGGTTACAACAACCACCAGAGGCAGTACCAGCATCACAAAAAGAAAGATCACGGAAATCCCGATAAGGATCCATTTCACCGGCCCGGAAGCCTGCTTCTTTTTTTCATCCATTATGCATCCCTCCCTCTGATACGTTTCGTATTTCTTGCCTGCACCAGATTCACACCAAACAGGATCAGAAATGATACTGCCAGTGTAACCAGTGCGATAGCTGTTGCGCTTTCATAGTCAAACTCCTGAAGCTTTGACATGATGATCAGCGGCGTGATCTCTGTATAATAAGGCTTGTTTCCTGCGATAAAAACAACGCTTCCGTATTCTCCCAGGCAGCGTCCGAAGGCAAGTCCCGCCCCGGAAAGCATTGCCGGCAGAAGCTCCGGAAGAATAACCCTGCGGAAAACGGTGAATGGTTTTGCACCCATAACACGGGCCGCCTCCTCATAGGAACCGTCCAGTTTCTCCAGAACCGGCTGAATGGCCCTGACCACAAAAGGGATTCCCACAAAGATCAATGCCACCGTGATACCGATTCTGGTATATGCGATCTTAATACCGAAATTTGCAAAAAAGCTTCCCACCAGACCTTTATCGGATGTCAGGGATGTCAGTGAGATACCGGCAACTGCAGTCGGCAGTGCGAAAGGCAGCTCGATCATTCCATCCATGATCCTTTTTCCCGGAAAATCATATCTTACCAGCACCCACGCAAGGACCAGTCCCATAATAGCATTGATCACTGTGGCCGCAAATGCGGTAATAAAGCTTACATAGAATCCGGACAAAACCCTCGGCCGTGTGATCACCTCAATAAATTCCCGAAAACCCAGCCGCGCCGAGTAGACTGCCAGAGACGCAAGAGGGATCAAAACTACGATACTCAGCATCGCCAAAGTCACTCCCATTGTCAGTCCAAAGCCTGGTATCACACGTTTACTCTGTTGTTTCTTCATTTCTGTCTCCCCGCTTTTCTATTCTAAGTTTCTGGTCTGTTACAAATTCCCGGTCTGCTGCAAATCTCTGACTCTTCTACAACTCTCTGGTCTGTTACAAAATCTCAGGCTCTTCTACTCTTCATAGATCTCATCAAACACTCCGCCGTCTGCGAAATGCTTTTTCTGAACTGCATCCCAGCCGCCGAAATCTTTGATCGTTGTCAGCTTCACCTTCAGGTTAAAAGTATCTGCATGCTTTTTCAGGATCGTCTGATCAACCGGCCTATAGTAATTCTCCGCGATCAGCTCCTGAGCTTCATCGGAATACAGATATTTCAGATATGCTTTCGCAGCTTCTGCATTATCATGCTTTTTCACATTTTCATCTACAACAGCAACGGATGGCTGTGCCAGGATACTGATGCCCGGCGTTACGATCTCGTAATCATCCGGATTATCCCTTACAGAAAGAAACGCTTCATTTTCCCAGGCGATCAGCACATCCCCCTGCCCGTTTTCCACGAAAGAGGTTGTGGCACCTCTTGCTCCGGAATCCAGAACCAGGACATTTTTGTAAAGCTTCTTGATAAAGGCTTTCATCTCTGTCTCGTTGCCGTTATATTTCTCATTGGCATAAGCCCAGGCTGCCATGTAATTCCAGCGGGCACCACCAGAGGTTTTCGGATTGGGAGTGATCACCCCCACACCATCCTTTGTCAGATCATCCCAGTCGTGGATATTCTTCGGATTTCCCTTCCGAACAAGAAATACAATGGTGGAAGTATAAGGAGCACTGTCATCCGGATATTCATCGATCCAGCCCTTGTCGATCAGACCGGCATTCCGGATCGCATCAATATCATATTCCAGTGCAAGTGTCGCCACATCCGCAGGAAGTCCATTGGAAATCTCAAGGGCTTGCTTTCCGGAACCGCCATGAGACTGGATCACATCCACACTCTGACCTGTTTCCTCTTTCCAATATTTTGAAAAAATCTTATTATATGCTTCATAAAATTCTCTGGTCGGATCATAGGACACATTGATGATCTCCACATGATTTTTATCTTTTGTATTGTTTCCCGATACTGCAAAAGTTCCTGCCAGTACCACTGCTGCCAGTGTGATACAGACACCTGCAATGCGTTTTCTTTTCATGATCTGTGTACTCCTTTACAACCACATTTTTATTTGGAAATCTTTTTCCCACCAATGTAACTGCTTCATTTCGCTGTCAAATCATACCTGTTCTTTCCGTTTACTGTGGTTCTGTAATTTTTTTATTTGAATTGAATACATTAAACCATATTATTCCCATTAATCAAATAGGAATATCTGAAAACGTTTTCACGAAATACTCTGGTCATAGCGCATCCGCATCCTGTCTGTCACTATATCTGCGCATCCGCAATCCTCAGATACAATAATCGCTCCACATACTGTCCTCCACACTGCTGCAGCTGTTCCGTATCATCAGTCTGCCTTCCAGCTCCATTCGCACAATACCGGAATGCCCGCCCTTCAGCCGGTCCAGCAGCAGGTATAATGCAAATTTTCCCATATCCTCCTTGGGCAGGCTCACCGTTGTCAGCATCGGTCTGGTAAACTGTGCCTCCTGTATATCATCGCTGGATATGATCGAAGGCATATAATACCGGTTCCGAAATTTATTCAGGCACTTCAGCATTCCGATCGCCGAAATATCATTGGCACAGTAGATTCCGGTTGGCATGTCGTCCGACTGAAAGAACTTTTCCATGGCCTCGTAGCCCTCGGCCTCAGTCTGCTTTGTTTCGATAACATACTCCGGTATCACATCCAGATCATGCTTCTTCAGTGTTTCCAGATACCCGTTATACCGGTCCTCGCTGTGGCACTGGCCAATATATCCGATATTTTTGTGCCCCAGGGAGATCAGATATTCCACTGCCGCTGCTGCGATCTTTTTCCCATCGCAAAGGACCTCATCCACTTCATAATTGGTAGAATTCCGGTTCACCGATACCACACTCTTATACTTCTTATTCAGCTTCTTCAAAGCCTCTTTATTACATCTGCCGATGATGATCAGTCCGTCCCTTTTCCCTTCCACCTCATCATACATTCCGTCGATCAGCCGGTCCAGATTCTCCCTTCGGCACTTCCGGTCATCGGAAAACACAGACATATACCATACTTTGGAAAGAATGCAGTTTTTATCATGGATCTCACTTTCGATCACCCGAAGGAGCTCCGCAAAAAACGGATCCGTTGTGGAAGAATCGGTTCTTGTCATCAGGATATTGATGTACCAGGTTTTCTCCTGCTTTGCGGAAACGCCTTTTTTCAGATTCCGGGCCGCCTCGTTGGGCACATAATTCATCTCGATAGCTGTCTTCCATATCTTGTCCCTGAGTCCGGAAACAGAACATTTATAATTGGGATTATTCAAAACTCTGGAAACCGTCGCCGGTGAAACCCCTGCCTTTTCTGCGATCTTCTTGATGGACATGTACCCGTCCCCTCCCTCTGAAAAAAGTCTACCCGCTACCAGTCCTGTAAGCTACTCAACGTCATCTATGTAACTCAGCATCATCAGTGTAACAGAACTTTTTATCATTCCTTATTTCATAGTAATTAAATATGTTTTATATGATAATAGGAGTTTTGAAAAAAGTCAATCTTATTTTGTGAAAACGTGTTCTTTTTTTGCCTGCAATATATAAAAACAGACTGAGAACCTGATATATATTCTTATCAAGCTCCAGTCTGTTTTGCGTACTCAAACATATAAGATATAACTATGAGTAAATAACAAATGCTGATTACTAATATCCTTTGAATTATTTAACTGTTACCTTACAGGTCAGTTTTTTGGAACCACTCTGAACGGTAATGGTTGCAGTTCCTTTTTTGATGCCTTTTACAACACCTTTGGATGTGACCGTTCCCTCATTTTCCAATTCACATTTATACTAAAATTATAAATTTCCCATCACATTTAATCAAGCTTTGTTTAGAATATTTTTGTCATATTTTGTCTGTTTACAGACATTTTTTAACATTTTTTCTACTATAAAAAACCGGCAGCTCCACATGTGAAAACTTTTGTACCTGCTTTATTACCAAAATACCAAAAATACGACGTGCAGTTATTCAAAATAAATATCTGTACTTTCTTCTCCTGTTCATAATAATCTCAAATACTCTTTCTTTATATTCCTGCGAATAATAACTTTCCATATCCAATATTTCTTTTACATCTTTTTCATTAAATTTCAGCCTTATCTGCTGACCATACAATTCTTCTGCAATCTCGATCTGCTCATCAAAATCTTCACACAGAGTTTTTGATCGTGCCTCCTCCATCAGATTATTTATGTTTTCTTCCATCGGATAATCCATCTGTATATCTGATAGCAGTCCTGCACCATTATCAAATATTGGACATAAATGATATTTTTCTTCTGCATCCATTAAGACTCCAATATTATGCATATGCCGATCTTCATTCATAAAAAATGTATCAATTGCCAGGATCTTACTCATATACTTTCCAAAATCGCTAATTCCCGTAATGCGTTCCGTCTGATCTACTATAAATTCCAGTCTTTCCGAATGTTCTGGAATCGTGAATAATTTTTTATAAAGACTTTCATTATAAAATCCATAAAAAAGTCTTTCTAATGTAATAAGCTGCCATCCCTCAGGCAAAAAATTTTCACTTTTACATCCCAGATATTTTCTTCTCTTATAACTAATCTCTTCTGTTTTATATAAAACATACTCTTCCTGTTTCAGTGAAGATTTTTCCAACAAACGTGAAACAACATATTCCACCAATCCCTCATATCCCATATAATCAGCTTTATACCATACATTGTTCCTGCACCATTTCAATTGGTTTCCTTTTGACGATTGTCTGTCATTTGTTTTGATATCCTGTTCAAAAAGCTGTACCATTTTTACCTCTCAATCCTGATCCAGAAATCATCCTCTGCCATTCTTCCTTCGGTCTTTTCTATGATCATAAACGGATCATAAAATGGCAGATTCAAATCTTCTAATACCAATTTTATTTTGTCTCGTTGTCTCGGGAAACAACGAGATTCCAGAAATTCCTCGTATTCTTCAAAGGTTGGTTTTTCATTTCGGCCAAATGCTTTTTTAATAAAATTGTTTGTATAATTATATATTTTTACTTTTCTGCCTCTCTCATCCACATCAATAATCGTACATATTTCACTCTTAAACATGTACCATAAGCGTATCGGATATTCTTTTTCCGGCACGCGGAGGTTTTCCTCTATCTGAGGATACTCGTTTAAAATATGAACTAATGTCGTAACCGGTCCTGTAATATCCCGATTTTCACTTTCCCATCTTTCTATTGTTTTCTGAGATACATTTACTAACTTTGCAAAATCTTTTTGTGTAAGCTTCAATTTCTTCCTTAAAATTCGTATATCTTCTGCCCGTATCGAATGTCTCACAGCATATCCTGTCATTTTAGATTCCCCCTTTTTTATTAATATACCCTTATTTTAAGGGTATAACAAGCTATTTTATTCCTTATTTTAAGGGTTTTCTATATTTATAAAAACCCGGCAGCTGCACATGTGATAACTCTCCATGTTTCATCTGCCGGGCTTCTGTTTTTATTTTCTTTTGTATTCTTTCACTGTTATGGCTATTTTACGTACGCCTGCTTCATCGTTACTTCACCGTTATCTTACAGTTTAGTTTTTTCGCTCCGCTCTGCACGGTGATCACAGCCGTCCCTTTTCGGATTCCCTTTACAACACCTTTGGAATTTACCGTAGCGATCCTGCGATCCGAGGAACGGAAAAGAATCTTTTCGTCGCTGTAATACGGCACGGTCACTGCCTGGATCGTGTATGTTTTTCCACGAAGTATGGTTTTTGTTTTGGGCACGCCGGTCATCTTTGCAGTCCTTACTGCGGCAATATTGTTCAAAAAACGGAACCCATTTTTCTTTGCGTAAGTCTGAGCAGTAGAACCCTTTTTTCCGGCAATGACAAAAGTTTTATTTTTTCCACTATTGAAATTATAGCCGATCGCTTCTTTTTCTATCACTGTTTTACTGTTGAGGATCGTAATCTTTTTCATTGCCAGGCAATCATAAAAAGCATGGCTTCTGATCTTTTTCACACTGGCAGGTACTGTAATATTCCCCAGTTTTCGACAATTACTGAATACACCGTTCCCGATCTCTGTAAGCTTCTTCGGCAACGACACCTTTCTGAGATCTGGACAAAAAGAAAACGCACCTTCCCCAATAACCGTAACACTGTCCGGAAAGCTTACTCCTGTCAAACCGCAATGCCGAAAGGCCGCTCTTTCTATCCTGGAAACGCCCTGTCCAAGCGTAACCTTTTTCAGCTTCATATCCGCCTCAAATAACGATTCCGGTAATATTTTCACACTTCCCGGAATGATGACAGATTCCAGACTGTTACAGTAACTGAAAGCATATTCATCAATTTTTGTTACAGTTTTCGGTACATCTAGGCTCATAAGCTTACTCTGGTAAAAAGCATATGCACCAATGCTTTTCAGTCCATCAGGAAGCTTGATCCTGGTGATCGCAGTATCTCCAAATGCTCTTACTCCAATACTCCGCAGAGTTCCCGGCAACGAAATCCTCTTCATATTTCTGCAGTCTGAAAAGGTTCTGTCACCGATTCCCGTGATCCCAGATGCAACGGTTACTGTTTTTATCATTGCTGATCTGTATGAAAAATCATCGGTAACCTTAACCTCCCCTTTTCCCTGTATCTGCAGGTTTCCATTGGAGTACAATCGGTAAACAGCTTTGCTTCCACAGGAGCCCTTCGCAACAAGCTTTGCAGTGCTCTGCACACCTGCTGCCGATGCTTCCTGCGCATATTCAGCCGCATAACCAGTCTGTGCATGTACAGCCACAGAAGATACACAGGACCCTGTCAGGATCATTGACGTTGATAACAGTATTGCGATTTTTTTCCCAAACATAAAAGCTCCCTCCCTGAGAATCGATCGGATATCCACGATCTTCTCCCATGCAGCAACAAAAGGACCGACATACATCCGGTCCTCCTGTTCATCATTTAGAATCTGTTGGTTAATCCAACCACATACATATCTTCTTTATATTCCGGGATCTTCACAAGAAGTCCTTCTGCAGTATCTTCAGTTTCTACCTTCACTGCCGGATCAAATGGTCTCAGCTGTCCGTGATAGCCCTTGATCAGGAATTCATTGGCACCTTCCTTCAGATGATCTGCAAACACATTCAGATTTCCGTCTTTCTGTGTATAATGGAGCTCGATTCCACTCTCAAGCAGCTCAGATTCACGGTCACTGCAGCGTGTTCCGTAAATACCGTCATGGTTTACCTTCAGCCATGCACCCAGGATCTTCAGTCTTCTTACCTGCTCCTCCGGGATAGTTCCGTCTGCCTTCGGGCCGATGTTCAGGAGAAGATTTCCGTTATTTGCCACTGTTCCGACAAGAAGTGAGATCAGATCCGGAACAGAGATCAGCTTGTCATCGCCTTCGTTGGCATTATAACCGAAGGATAAGCCCATTCCACGGCACATCTCCCATTTCTCATTTCTGTTTACAGAACCGGCTTTATATTCCTTAGTAAGGAAATCATGATAACGTCCGTTGAAACGGTCATTTACCACACCCTCCGGAACCTTATTGTAATAATGTGCAAAGAAATACGGCATCATCTCTTCACTCTGTGTCGGCCATCCGATATCATTCCAGAACACACTCGGTGCATAATCATCTACAAGCTCTTTCATCTGATTATAGGAATAATCTGCATATGCAAATGTCGGACTGGCTGTTCCAAACAGATCATCATCCTCAAAAATAGGATCGTTTGCATACTGCCAGTCGATCAGTCCGGAATAATACAGGCCCATGCGGATTCCTGCGTCACGGACAGCTTCTGTCAGCTCACCGGTGATATTTCTCTTCGGTCCCATTTCTACGGAATTGAAATGTGTATATTTACTTGGGAACAGGCAGAATCCGTCATGATGCTTGGTTGTCAGAACAACATACTCCGCACCTGCTTCTTTGAAGATCTCTGCCCACTGCTTCGGATCCCAGTTTTCAGCTTTCCACATAGGAATAAAATCTTCGTATTTGAAATCTTTTCCGTATTTTTCTATATGATGCTTATATGTAGGACCTTTTCCAATGTTCAGAGAATTGTAATACCATTCTGCATACGGATTATCCGCAAACCATTCCTTGGAATCAACCTCTCCCAGCTCCCATGTATGCGGTGCAAATGCCGGCACGGAATAAATTCCCCAATGGATAAAAATTCCAAATTTACAATCCTCATACCATTTTGGAACTGTGTGTGCATTTACAGAGTTCCAGTTTCCTGTGAATCTTACATCTCCCATAATTAAAATACCTTATCCTTTCTGTCCTTTCAAAAAGACATTATAATTTACTCGCTTCCCCCAACAGCTATTCTACTGTGATCTTCAATACCACCGGCATATCTCCCGCCTCAATAACCCCTCTTCCGCAGGAAATATCCAGTTCTTTATTTCTCGCAAATGCCGGATGCAGATCTGTTCCGAGGATCTCAATATCCCGGATCGTGGATTTCAAAAGCTTCATATCATTGCCAAGAGCTTTGATATGGATCTCTCCATCCTCCGGCCAGTGCAGAACAGTCGCATAAATATGATTGCTCTTACTTGTAAAACGGATATCCTCAGAAGTAAAGTGCTTATCATAGGTATCCGTGAAATGTCCCTCCGGAACCACCGTCGGTCCCTCTCCGAATATCTTCCAGTATCTGGTTCCGTATATCGCCTCTCCGTTTACCTTCAGCCATTTTCCCATTTCTCTCAGGATATGTGCATCCTCTTCCGGAATTGTTCCATCCGGCTTCGGTCCGATATTAAGAAGAAGTGCACCATTTTTGCTGACTACATCGATCAGATCCAGCACTACATCGGAAGGCTTCTTATAATCATTTCCAATGGTATAGCCCCAGGAGTTCTTAGCTACAGACGTATCATTCTGCCACAGATCCGGCGTGATATGGTCTAACTGACCTCTTTCCAGATCATTGACTGCGCTGCCATAAACATATGCGTCAAATTTGGCATCAATAGCTGTTTCTTTTCCCCACTGTGCAGAACGGTTGTAATAATATGCTGCAAATTTACGAAGATACGGTTTCCATGCATACTGCTGGATCCACCAGTCAAAATACACGATGGATGGCTGATATTTATCCACGATCTCGCAGGTGCGGACAAGCCAGTCCTGCATATGCTCCTCTGTCGGAGGATTGTCATAAATATCACTCATATCTCTGGTGATTCCTGCTGCCGGCCCATAAAGATCCGCATATTCCGGATCATTGACATCAGCCTCCGGGATCTGACGACCTCCATTAAAGAACCAGTAATGCTCTGCTCTGTGAGAAGAAGCACCGAGAACCATTCCCTCTTTCTCAACCTCTATCTTCAGATCTCCGAGAATATCTCTTTTCGGTCCCATCTCAGCAGCGTTCCAGCGACAAAGGTCACTGGCATACATCTGAAATCCATCGTGATGCTCCGCTACCGGAACTACGAATTTCGCCCCCGCCTCTTTAAATAAGGCTGCCCATTCCTTCGGATCAAACTTCTCAGCCTTAAACTGAGGAATAAAATCCTTATAGCCGAATTTATCCAGAGTTCCGTATTTCTCTGTATGATGCAGGTTCTCCTTAGAGCCTTTCACATACATATTTCTGGGATACCATTCGTTTCCGAAAGCCGGAACACTGTAAACACCCCAGTGGATAAAAATTCCGAATTTATCTCTTGCATACCACTTCGGCGTAGGATGCTCACAGAGAGAATCCCAGGTATCCGTGTATGGTCCCTGTGCGATCACCTCATCGATCAGAGAAAGGTATTCTTCTTTTTTCATCTGTTCGTCCTCTTTACATCTTTTATTTATATTGTATGGATGCCTCTATGTTATCATCAAACCTTTTGGTTGTATATGCCCAACAATTCACAAATAAAACGTTTCGTTTTTATATAAAACATACAACAAAAAAAAGACCTTGATGATGTTTTTATTCCAACTTCATCAAAGTCTTTTCTTTTTTACATAATATTCTCTTCGATCACCTTTTCGATCCGTCTCTTCACTTCTTCTGCGAGCTCTGTGGTATGCATATCTTTGTATTCCTCATAATACATCGGAGGAAGGATATGCACCTGTACGGTGATCCTCTCTGTAGAGCCGGTATCAAAAGCCTTAAAGGAATCGATCAGTGCAACCGGAACGATCGGGCATTTCGTCTTGGTGGCAGTCTTGAAGCTGCCGCCCTTGAACGGCCCCGGATGATTTCCGTTTTTACTTCTGGTTCCCTCCGGAAAGATCAGATAATTACGACCAGCCTTCACTTCCCGTATTACATTGACAATGACCTGCATGGACTGCTTCAGGTCTTCCCTGTCAATGATAAAGGCTTTCATACAGGCAAAAACCTGCTTCAGAAAAGGAATCTCTCCAACTTCCTTCTTGGCAACTACCGAAAAAGGAACCGGGCATGCCCGGATGATCGCCAGCACATCAAACAGTCCCTGGTGATTCGGAAAAAACATAAATCCCTTTTCTTTTGGGATATTTTCAGCTCCATGCACATCAATATGGATATTTCCGCCTTCAATGGCATGCTCATCTATCAGTCTCAGGAATGCGTATTTCTTCTCTTCCGGATAATCATCTGTATGCGCTGCATACCAGCAAAGCTTGATCCACCAGTAAGGAACAAAGACTATATTTCTGAGCACCATCAGCAAAATCCGCTTCATTCTTACATCCTCCCGCCTCTGCTTTATCCGTTCAGTTTCCCTGCGATCTTATCCTCGTATCCCGGATTCTTTTTCAGAAAAACCTCATAAGCCTTTGTATAATCTGTATAGGTTTTCGTAGTCATAAATTTCTGATAATCCTTGGCAGCCTGCTGGCTGATCTTATCTGAAATCTCAGAAGGCGCATACAGATAATACTTTTTGTCCTGGACCTTTACAAGATAGGTACTGATACATGGATATTCCTGCTCGTTCTCCAGAACAAGATTATAGCGGATATAAACATAAGAATAATTTTTGTTTTCAGAAATGGAGCCACAGCTGTCGATATTTACATCCTTTACTCCATGGGCCTGAAAATATTTTATCGTGGAGGAAATCTCTGTTTTCGCCTCATCCGATAACTTATCCGCACTGTAACAGCTCTGCATCTTTTTATTCTTGCCTGCTGCTGCCGCTTTGATGTAGCCTTCCACAACCCCCTCCGGAGTTCTGTGGCTGATCTTTCCGCAACCTCTGGCCGCCAGAACGATCACCAGCAGGATCAAAATGATCCCCGCCAGTGTCGCAATATGGACAAAATTCAGTTTTTTATTAGAGTATTTCAGCTTCTTTACTGATTTTTTTCTGCGTTTTTTCTTTGTCGTCGTCATGACTTATCCTCGACCTTATTCCTCTTCGCTGCCTGTGACAGCTTCCTCTGCAGAGCCTTCTTCGTTATTGCCGGTTTCTCCGTCAGCTTTTTCGGTAGTTGTATCTGCTTCCGGATCTTTATCTCTTACCTTGGCGATACTTGCAACGGTTACACCCTCTGTAAGATTGATCATCTTCACACCGGAGGTGATCCTTCCAAGAACAGAGATATCCGCACACTGCAGACGGATAATGATACCCTCTGTAGTGATCATCATGATCTCGTTCTCTTCGTTGACAGCCTTGGCGCCAACAACATTTCCGGTCTTCTCGGTGATCTTGTAGCACTTCACACCCTTACCGCCACGGTTCTGGACAACGAACTCACTCATAGCTGTACGTTTGCCCATTCCGTTCTCGGAAACTACAAGCAGATAATCTCCCTGAGTGTTCAGCTGCATGGCAACAACTTCATCACCGTCAGTAAGATTCATACCTCTTACTCCCATGGACGCACGGCCTGTGCTGCGGACATCCGTTTCCTTAAAGCGGATACACTGTCCGTCCCTGGTCACAAGAATAATATCTTTATTATTATCAGTAGCCTTAACCTCGATCAGCTCGTCATCATCACGAAGAACGATTGCTGTAAGACCTGTCTTACGGACATTCTCGTAATCCTTGATCGGAGTTTTCTTCACAAGGCCTTTCTTGGTGGCCATCATCAGATAATGACCCTCTTCATATTTACGAAGCGGGATCACAGCTGTGATCTTTTCTCCCGGTGCAAGCTGCAAAAGATTGATGATCGCAGTTCCTCTAGCTGTACGACCGGCCTCCGGGATCTCATATGCCTTCAGTCTGTATACACGTCCTGTATTAGTAAAGAACATGAGATAATGGTGCGTCGTCGTCATCAGAAGCTCTTCGATATAGTCATCCTCAATCGTCTGCATACCCTTGATTCCTCTGCCACCACGGTTCTGGCTGCGGAAGTTGTCAACGGTCATACGCTTGATATAACCAAGCTTTGTCATTGCGATCACTGTATTTTCTCTCGGGATCAGATCCTCTGTAGAGATATCATATACATCGTATCCGATGGAAGTCTTTCTGTCATCGCCGTATTTCTCTGCAATGGCAAGGATCTCCTCACGGATCACCCGGAGAAGGAGCTTGCGGTCAGCAAGGATTGCCTGGAACTTGCGGATTTTCTCCATAAGCTCTGCATACTCAGCCTCCAGCTTCTCTCTTTCCAGACCTGTCAATGCACGGAGACGCATATCCACGATCGCCTGTGCCTGCACATCTGTCAGCTCAAAACGGTCGATCAGCTCCTGCTTGGCGATCTGTACGTTGCGGGAACCACGGATGATGCGGATCACTTCATCAATATTATCAAGTGCCTTCAGAAGACCTTCCAAAATATGGGCTCTCTCCTGTGCCTTATTAAGATCATACTGTGTTCTTCTGCGAACTACATTCTCCTGATGCTCCAGATAGTACTCCAGCATCTCTTTCAGGTTCAGAACCTTCGGTTCCATACTTCCATGATTTGGAACAAGAGAAAGCATGATCACACCAAAAGTATCCTGCAGCTGTGTATGCTTGTAAAGCAGATTCAGAATCACGTTGGCATTGGCATCCTTACGAAGATCAATACAGATTCGCATACCCTCACGGCTGGAATGGTCGTTCAGGTCTGTGATCCCGTCGATCTTTTTGTCACGGACAAGCTCTGCGATCTTCTCGATCAGACGTGCCTTGTTTACAAGGTACGGGAGCTCGGTAACCACGATACGAGATTTACCGTTTGGCAAAGTCTCGATATTCGTCACCGCACGGACACGGATCTTGCCACGTCCGGTACGGTAAGCTTCCTCGATTCCTCTCGTTCCGAGGATGGTCGCTCCTGTAGGGAAGTCCGGTCCCTTTACGATCTCAAGAAGCTCCTCCATAGCTGTTTCTCTGTCTTCTTCTACAATGTTGTCAATGATCTTAACAACTGCATTGATAGTTTCACGAAGGTTATGCGGCGGAATATTGGTTGCCATACCTACCGCAATACCTGTAGTACCGTTTACCAAAAGGTTCGGAAAACGTGCCGGAAGCACAACCGGCTCACGCTCTGTTTCATCAAAGTTCGGCTGAAAATCAACCGTATCCTTGTTGATGTCAGCAAGCATCTCCATGGATATCTTGCTGAGACGTGCCTCTGTATATCGCATGGCAGCCGCACCGTCACCATCCACGGAACCAAAGTTTCCATGTCCGTCAACCAGCGGATATCTTGTGGACCATTCCTGAGCCATATTGACCAGCGCACCATAGATGGAGCTGTCACCGTGCGGATGATATTTACCCATGGTATCACCGACAATACGCGCACATTTTCTGTGTGGCTTGTCAGGACCATTATTCAGCTCGATCATAGAGTACAGAACTCGGCGCTGTACCGGCTTCAGACCGTCTCTTACATCAGGCAAAGCTCGTGAGGCGATAACACTCATGGCATAGTCGATGTAAGATTCCTTCATCGTTTTTTCCAGATCCACTTCGTG
This sequence comes from Ruminococcus sp. AF17-12, assembly GCF_003479245.1. NCBI lineage: Bacteria > Bacillati > Bacillota > Clostridia > Eubacteriales > Oscillospiraceae > Ruminococcus > Ruminococcus sp. AF17-12. The sequence continues at coordinate 127,718 of NZ_QUGY01000010.1, read as the reverse complement.
GACTTTGTCAAAAATATTATCTTCCATTCTTCTTTATTCTCCTAGATATCAAGATTCTTAACGAATCTTGCATTTTCTTCGATAAATTCACGTCTTGGCTCTACCTTGTCTCCCATAAGAGTGGTAAATGTCAGATCGATCTCAGATGTGGCAGCTTCGTCCATGGTCACACGGAGAAGGATTCTCTTCTCAGGGTCCATAGTAGTCTCCCAGAGCTGCTCGGCATCCATCTCACCCAGACCTTTATAACGCTGGATCTTATTGTTTCCGTCACGTCCGATCTCGGTAAGGATATTGTTCAGCTCATCATCGTCATATGCATACCATACCTTTTTGTTCTTCTCCACTTTATAGAGAGGAGGCTGCGCCAGGTATACATATCCCTGCTTGATCAGCTCCGGCATGAAACGATACAGGAAGGTCAGAAGCAGTGTTGCGATATGTGCACCGTCAACATCGGCATCGGTCATAATGATGATCTTGTGATAACGAAGCTTGGAAATATCAAAATCCTCATGGATTCCGGTTCCGAAGGCAGTGATCATTGCCTTGATCTCTTTGTTTCCGTAAATCTTATCCAGACGTGCCTTCTCAACATTCAGGATCTTACCACGCAGCGGAAGGATCGCCTGTGTGGCACGGTTTCTCGCTGTCTTGGCAGAACCGCCCGCGGAATCTCCCTCTACGATATAGATCTCACAGTTCTCCGGATTCTTGTCAGAACAGTCTGCAAGCTTTCCCGGAAGCGACATGCTGTCCAGTGCGGATTTTCTTCTTGTAAGGTCACGTGCCTTTCTGGCTGCCTCTCTGGCTCTCTGTGCAAGAACAGATTTCTCAACGGTAGCCTTGGCAACTGCAGGATTCTGCTCCAGGAAAATCTCCAGCTGTTTACTTACGACACTGTCTACCGCACCTCTTGCCTCACTGTTTCCAAGCTTCTGCTTGGTCTGACCCTCAAACTGCGGATTCTCGATCTTAACACTGACGATCGCAGTCAGGCCCTCACGGATATCATCACCGCTTAAGTTCGGCTCACTGTCCTTGAGAAGCTTGTTCTTACGTGCATAATCATTAAATGTATTGGTGATTGCATTACGGAAACCGGTAATGTGTGTACCGCCCTCCGGTGTATTGATATTGTTTACAAAGCCATAGGTGTTCTCTGTATAGGAGTCATTATGCTGCAGCGCAACCTCTACAGACACGCCGTCCTTCTCACCCTCACAGTAAATGATCTCCGGGTAAAGAGCCTCCTTGCTTCTGTTCAGGTAGCTTACAAACTCACGGATACCACCCTCATAGTGGAATACCTTCTCGCGCTCCTGTCCCTCTCTCTTATCCTCCAGAACGATACGAAGACCCTTAGTCAGGAAAGCCATCTCACGAAGTCTCTGTTTCAGTATATCATAATCATAAACAGTCTCCTCAAAGATCTCCTTGTCCGGAAGGAAATAAACCTTCGTTCCTGAAAGCCCCGGATCACAGTCACCTACCACCTTCAGCGGGTACATAGTCTTGCCACGCTCATATCTCTGTTTGTATTCCTTACCCTCTCGGTAGATGGTAACCTCCAGCCATTCGGAAAGTGCATTTACAACAGATGCACCAACACCGTGAAGACCACCGGAAACCTTATATCCTCCACCGCCGAACTTACCGCCTGCGTGAAGAATGGTAAATACAACCTCAACTGCCGGAATACCTGCCTTATGATTGATGCCAACCGGAATACCACGACCATTATCTGTAACTGTAATGGAATTATCCGGATTGATATCTACATGGATCTCCGTACAAAAACCAGCCAGTGCTTCATCGACTGCGTTATCCACGATCTCATATACGAGATGATGAAGTCCACGGCTGGAGGTACTTCCGATATACATTCCAGGCCTCTTACGTACGGCTTCCAGTCCTTCCAGGATCTGGATCTGATCCGCGCCGTATTCTGTATTCTCTGCGCCCATGTCATTCCTCCTGTTCTTGTCGTCCGGACGTGTTTGAAAATTCATTTCTGCAGAACCATAGCAGCTTCAGAAATCATTACATCAAATCCTGAACAAGATAAACTGATCTTTTAATTTCAGGAAATACTGTATTTTCATTTTGCAGAAAGCAATTCTCAAACCCGCTCCGGAAGTGTCATTTATACCTGTAAAATAAATATTTTTTACATACGAATACAGAGTTTATTATAGCACAAAAAAGCCTGTATTTCCACGCAAAATCATAGGAAATACAGGCAAAAAAGTATCTTATTAAATGCAATCTCAAAATACAGCACAATATGGTCTATACTGCAAGCAAATCATTTCGACAAAATCCGCACAGTACTTTTTATTACCACAAAAAAAAGCCACATACGTTCCCAAAAATCCTTGGTCACAGTATGCAGCTTATTCAATCATCCACGATCACGTTACCTACGATCCGTACCACAATTACACCTGATCATTCAGCAGAATCTTCTCCATCCAGAAGCGCCTTATAAATATCCCGCTTGGAAACACCACGATCCTTGGCAGCAAGCTTCATGGCATCCTTCCTGGAATTCCCCTGCTGCTCATACATCGCCACATGCTCCGCAATGGAAATCTCCTCCCAGGAAGCACGCTTCTCCGCCTCCATCTCACTGCGGCTCCTGCCCTCGATCACAAGAACACACTCACCCAGCGGCTTCTCATCTTTATAAAAATCCATCAGATCATCGATCGTAGTCCGGAATGCCGTCTCATGCTTCTTGGTCAGCTCTCTGCAAAGAGTCATCCGGCGGTTGCCAAGCGCCTCTCTGAGCTCACCAAGAGTCCGTACAAGCCTGTGAGGTGCCTCATACAGGATAATAGTCCTGGTTTCACAGGAAAGCTCCTCCAGGATCGTTTTTCGTTCTTTCTTATCCGCCGGAAGAAAAGCCTCGAAAGCAAAACGCCTGGTATGCAGGCCTGACAAAGTCAGAGCAGTGATACAGGCAGCAGGACCCGGAAGTGAAGTCACTTCAATTCCGGCTTCATAACACATGGCGGCAAGCTCCTCCCCGGGGTCTGAGATACCCGGAGTACCTGCATCTGTGATCAACGCAATGTTTGTACCCGCCAGCAGCTTTTCCACGAGGACATGGCCCTTATCGATCTTATTGTATTCGTGGTAGCTGGTCATGGGGGTTTTTATATCAAAATGATTCAGAAGTTTTATGCTGTTGCGGGTATCCTCCGCAGCGATTAAGTCCACTTCCCGAAGGGTTCTTAGTACTCGAAGGGTGATGTCTTCGAGGTTTCCTATGGGGGTGGCGCATAAGTATAGTTTTCCGTTTTGTTTCATATTTTCCTCTTTTCTCGCTTGACCGCGGGGAGTTTTTTCCACTTGGCCGTGGGGGAGTTGTTTCGCTTGACCGCGGGGGATATTCCGCTTGACCGTGGGGGTTATTCCGCTTGACCGCGGGGGGTTGTTTAAGTTTGGGAACTTTGAAAACCGCAAAGGGGCCGCAAAGCCGCGCCCCCTCTGCACACCCCTTGGGCTTTTTTTAAGTAGTGCAAGGGATTCGTTGTTCTTATTTGTTGACTTGTGTCTGTATGCTTCGGTATTCAGCGCACTACGCTGTGCCGATGTTGTTTTATTTCTTCACTTTCTCTGTGATTCACTTCTGGCAAGGTGTCTGTATTCTTCGATACTCAGCGCACTACGCTGTGCCGATGTTGTTTTATTTCTTCTGTTTCTCTGTGGTTCGCTTCTGGCAAAGTACCTGTATTCTTCAATACTCAGCGCGCTACGCTGTGCCGATGTTGTTTTATTTCTTCACTTTCTCAGTGATTCACTTCTGGCAAGGTGTCTGTATTCTTCGATACTCAGCGCACTACGCTGTGCCGATGTTGTTTTATTTCTTCACTTTCTCAGTGATTCACTTCTGGCAAGGTGTCTGTATGCTTCGATACTCAGCGCACTATGCGTTGCGATCTCTCGCTTTGAATCTCAGGCGAGGGGAGGCAGGCTGCTGGTGGTGACGTTAGCGGAGCCCCCGTCAGCGAGGTGAGGATAGCTGCTGCCACCGAGCGCACTGTTTGAGCGAAGCGAGTTTGCGCGAATGGCAGCAAACCGGCGCCGCAGCCGAGCAGGGGGCGCAGCGTGTCACCACCAGCAGCCTGCCTCCCCTCGCCGTCCCTTCACCAACCGAAGTACCACAGCCACCACTACCTCCCAGCCATCCAGCGCAGCGCCGATGGCCCAAAACCTCCCGAGCAGCCACCCCAATCTCTCACAACCGGGGCAGCCACCCTAAGCCACAACATCACAACATTCACACCATCCGATACAACTCCAAAACATCCTCCGTATAAACCCCAGGCCGCTCATAAACCACCAGCGGCCGCTCAACCCGGATCCTGGAATTCCCGCCCTTACAAGCCTCGATCAACACCATATTCGGCTCCTTATCAATAAAAGGATACACCAGCTGCATCCTCTTAGGCTCCAGCTTATACTTCGTCAAAGTCGCCATCAGCTCCACCAGCCGAAACGGCCTGTGCACCAGAAAAAACCGCCCCCGGTCCTTCAGGACCCGGGCAGCCTGACAAGCCACATCATCAAACGAACACAAAATCTCATGCCTCGCGATCGCCTTCGGAAGATGCGGATTCGTCAACCCATGCTGCCCGATCATATACGGCGGATTACACGTCACCACATCAAAAGAAGCCGCCCCAAAAATCCCGGCAGCCTCCCTGATATCACCCTCAACGATCCGAACCCTGTCCTCAAGACCATTATACCTCACACTACGGTCAGCCATCTCCGCACACTCATGCTGGATCTCCAGCCCCGTGAAATGCTCCCCATCCGTACGATCAGAAAGCAAGATCGGAATGATCCCCGTACCGGTCCCCATATCCAGCGCAACCTCACCCCTCTTCACCCGGGCAAAACCAGACAACAGAACCGCATCCATCCCAAAGCAAAACTTCTTCGGATCCTGGATCACAAACAACCCATTCTGAAGATCATCCACACGCTCACCGCAATAAACCAGATCACTTCTCATTCGGCTTCGAATCTCCCTTTTTAACCTCTTTCTCCTCGTGGTCAGCAGAACCACCCTTACCCTTTTTTCTCTTAGGGCGGAACCTCAGATCACGGACCGGAAACTCCTGGATCTCCTTCTCGTCATTCACCTCAACCACGATCTTAACCATCTGCCTGAGAACATTCACACTCTGGACCGTACCCGAAACACCCTGCGGCGTCGTTACCATATCACCGATACCCGGAAGATTCCGGTTCAGCTCCTCATAAGTCTCCTGCTCATTCTTCAGACAGCACATCAGACGACCACAGACACCAGAAATCTTCGTCTGGTTCAGAGAAAGATTCTGCTCCTTCGCCATCTTGATGGAAACCGGCGCAAACTCCGAAAGATACGTATGACAGCAAAGCGTCCTTCCACAGATACCAATACCGCCAAGGATCTTCGTCTCATCACGGACACCGATCTGACGAAGCTCGATCCTGGTCTTAAACACAGACGCCAGATCCTTAACCAGCTGCCGGAAATCAATACGGCCATCCGCTGTAAAATAAAACAGCACCTTGTTATTATCAAAGGTATACTCCGCATCGATCAGCTTCATATCAAGCCCATGCTCACGGATCTTCTTCTTGCAGATCTTAAAAGCCTCTTTCTCCTTCTGGCGGTTCTCAGCCTCATGGTCCTCGTCCTCCTTCGTTGCAACACGGAGAACCTCCTTCAGCGGATGGACTACCTCGTCCTCCTTCACGCTGCGCGGCTCCAGGACAACACGGCCATACTCCACACCACGGGCAGTCTCCACGATCACATGATCGCCGACCTTCACCTTATAATTCTTAGGATTAAAATAATAAATCTTACCAACGTTACGAAATCTGACTCCAACTACCTTTTCCATTCTATTTCTCCCTAATTGTCAGGAACAGGAGCTCCAGGGCAAGTTCGAGATTAACATTGGCACGGAGACGCACCTTCGTCTTCTCCAGTGCCTCAAGGATTTTTTCGATATTCTCATAAGAACGCTCGCTGGCCTGCTCTCTGATAAAATTAATCTCCTGTTTAAAAACCAGGTTGTCAATTTCCCTTGTTGCCTTAAACATCAGAACATCGCGGAACCAGAACTGGAAAATATCCAGATAATCATTGATATTATTCTTATCAGCAGTCAAAGTCTTGATCGCCTCTGTCAGCTCATAAACCTCCATGGAATTGGCATATTTCAAAATCTTCAGGGCATTGGCAGTCATATCCGCAAACTCCTGAGAAGTCGCAGCCTCCTTCGCCTTGCCGATACTGCCCTGCGCATAAGACGCATCGATCTCAGCCTGATAATCCGGCACCTGAAGATGCTCCATCAGATATTCCTTCACAAGACTGTCATCCACCACCTTCAGATCCAGACGCACACATCTGGAACGGATCGTAGGAAGAAGACTGTCGATATTGCTTGTCAGCAGCATGATCACCGCATATTCCGGCGGTTCCTCGATAGTTTTCAAAATGGCATTCTGCGCCTGCACCGTCATCATCTCCGCATCCGGAATGATATAGATCTTATACGGACTGCAGTACGGCTTGATATCCACATCACGCACAACCTGGTCACGCACCTCGTCAATGCTGATGCTTCCAGGCTTCTCATGAGTTACTGTAATGATATCCGGATGATTCTTGCCGATCACCTTCTTACAGGAATCACAAGTCATACACGGTTCAGACTCTCCCGATTCGCACTGCAGCGCTGCCGCAAAAGTCCCCGCAAGAAGCTTCTTGCCGGATCCCGGTTCCCCTGTAAAAATATAAGAGTGGGATACCTTCCCTGTCTCTATCGCATTCTTCAAATGCCTGATTATATCGTCATGGCCGATGATGTCATGAAATCCTGCCATAAGAATCACCTCTTTCTGCCTTTTGTGCCCTCCGTTATACCCGGCGGACATCTTTCAACTAATTATAACATAATCTTCTGTATAAAAAAAACTATTTTTCCTTATTGTACAGATTTTATATAATTTACGATCTCCTTCACACATTCATCCAGATTATGATTCTCAAAACGCTTCCATATACCTGCTTTAAGAATATTTTCCTCGGAAAAATCATTCTGGTCTGCAAGAAAACGCCTGCACATCTCCTCGTACTTCGGCACCTCCTGGGTCTTCTCCCTGGCAAGCGCACGCTCCAGACGCTCTCCGTCTTCCACCTCTATATAAATAGGCCACATCACTTCATTGCCGTAATACTCCCGGAGCCTCACAAAAGACTCCAGTGTACCGATCCCCAGATAGCTGTCATTACCCACAGACACCTGCCCGTCATCCGCAGTAAAATATGTCCACGGCCCGTAAACTGTCTGATAAGTACGCGCCTCGATCAGCTTCCCGTTTCTTCGGAACTCCTTCAGTTTATTCTCATCTGCAAAAAAATATTCTCTTCCGTTCTCCTCTCCATCCCGGATCGGACGGGTAGTATAGATCACAAGCCGCTTAAGCCCCAGCTCCTGATTCCCCTCCAGCTGTCTGTAAATACTGTCCTTACCGGAAGAGCTTTTTCCCATAATGTAAAAAATCTTTCCCATATGTCTCCTCTGCTGCATATGCGTTACTATACACGCTCTGATCCGTAATACACAGATCCGTCTGCTGCCACGCACCTCACATCTCATTTCTCACAACACACACCGTCTCACTGGTCTGGTCACTCAGGCCCTGGACCTCAAAGCCCTGTTCCAGGTATCTTCTCACATTTTTTACGAAATGTCCAGAAATCTGTTCCCCCGGAACGATCAGCGGGATCCCCGGCGGATAAAGATACGCAAACTCCCCGGACGTCCGTCCGATACACTCATCCAGCGGACACCGCTCACTCTCCGCATCCATAGCCTGAGAGATCCGCATGATCTGCTTCATTTTTCCGTTTTTCAAAGGCTCCTTCTCCACAGCCGCTTCTCTGTATTTTAACGATTCACGGCGGTCGATCTCTTCAATAGCATCACAAAGCCGCTCAAAGCCCTCCGCAGTATCACCTACAGCCGCCAGCGCCAGCACATAATTCTCCGCCTCCATCTCCATTTCCAGATGAAACTCCCTCCGGAGAATCTGATGCAGCTCCCGGCCGTTCAGCGAACTGTTCACAGTAGAAAGCAATATCTTGGATCTGTCAAAATCAAAAACTCTCTGGCACTCACAGGCCTGCGGCGTCACCAGCCGGATATACTTACACTCAGAAAGACGCCTGCGTGCTTTTTCCAGATTCTCCGTAAACACACGGAACATCTCATCCCCCTCACGCTCCAGCTTATCCATGCACGCATCAATGCTGCTCATAAGAATATAAGAAGGACTGCTGCTCTGATAGATTCCCAGAAAACGCTTCAGTTTTTCCCGGCTCACACGATCACTGCACAGGTGGATCACCCCCGTCTGGGTCAGACAGGGCAGCGTCTTATGCACACTGTTGATCACCACATCCGCACCAAGCTGCGCCGCAGACACCGGAAAATAATCCGAAAACCGAAAATGCGCCCCGTGAGCCTCATCCACGATCAGCGGCACACCATAGCGATGCGCGATCTCCGCGATCCTCGCCACATCCGACACGATGCCGTCATAAGTCGGTGAAGTGATCAGCACCGCCTGGATCTCCGGATTTTCCGCCAGATACATTTCCACACGGCCGGGTGAAATCCCTCCGTTTATCCCCAATTTCGGATCTTCATGTGGATAAATATACGTGGCACTCAGCTCCCGCAGATAAATCGCATGGTAAACCGCCTTATGGCAGTTCCTTGCCACCAGGATCTGTCCCCCCTTATCCACAGCCGCAGACACCGCCGCCAGGATCGCCCCGGAGCTTCCATTAATACTGTAAAAACTCTCCGGCACACCATAAAGCCGTGCGACATCCTCCTGGGCCCTTTTCAAAATATCCTCAGCATGATGCAGGTTATCAAACCCGTCAATCTCCGTAATATCCCTCTCCACCGGAAAATCCCCCTCCACAGCCAGCGGATTCCTCTTATGCCCCGGCATATGAAACGGATAAAAATCACTCTTACCGTACGCTTCCAGTTTCTTGTATAATCTGTCTTCCATAATTCGTCCTTTTCATCCTAAAAACAAGGAGGGGCTATCACCAGACGATATTCCCCTCCATTTTTATCACATCTCAGCAAAATCGATCCTCAGCTCCTCATAGATCCCCACCTTGATCGAATCCTGAAATGTATACTGCTCCGTATCCTCATTTTCAAAATCATACACCATTACCAGCTTCTTCACAGGATCCACGATCCAGTACTCTCTCACACCGGCAGTCCTGTATTTAAACAGCTTGGTATAATAATCCATACGCCTGCTCGCCGGAGAAACGATCTCGATGATCCAGTCCGGAGCCCCCTTACATCCCCTGTCATCCAGCTTATCCGGATCACAGATAACAGAAACATCCGGTTCCACATAAGTATTCGTCTTCTCATCCAGATACACCGCAAACGGTGCGGCAAACACCTCACATTTCCCCTTGTTAGAATCTATATAGTTACCTATCTTTCTGGACAAGATACTTGAGATCCTCTGATGCATCGTATTCGGCGGCGCCATATAATAAATATGTCCATCGATCAGTTCCGCTCTTTCACCCTCCGGCAAAGCATAAATATCCTCTATCGTATAAATTCTTTCCCTCAACAGCGGCATATCTCCACTCCTCTCAAAAGCACCCGACAGATCATACACCATCATTCCGATCTGCACTCATACACCTGCAGTAGCTCCATCCGAAGCCTTCCCCACAGGCTCACACCTTAAACCGATACCCCACACCCCAGATCGTCTCAATATACTGAGGCTTGGCCGTATTAAACTCGATCTTTTCACGGATCTTCTTGATATGCACCGTAACCGTAGCGATATCACCCACAGACTCCATATCCCAGATCTCCCGGAAAAGCTCCTCCTTTGTAAAAACCCTGTTCGGATTCTCAGCCAGAAAAGTCAGAAGATCAAACTCCTTGGTAGTAAACGTCGTCTCCTCACCATTGACCCACACACGCCTGGCCGTCTTATCAATCTTAATACCACGGATCTCGATCACATCATTCTTATGCACATTGGAACCAACCAGCCGGTTATAACGCTCCATATGCGCCTTCACACGTGCAACCAGCTCACTTGGGCTGAACGGCTTGGTCATATAATCATCCGCACCAAGACCCAGTCCGCGGATCTTATCGATATCATCCTTCTTGGCAGAAACCATAATGATCGGCGTATTCTTCTCCTCACGGACCTGCCGGCAGATATCAAAGCCATCCACCTCCGGAAGCATCAGATCCAGGATGATCAGATCAAACTCCTCCTTCATAGCACGTACAAGCCCCGTATCACCACGGTTCTCGATCTCCACTTCAAAACCCGAAAGCTCCAGATAATCCTTCTCCAGATCCGCGATCGCTTCCTCATCCTCTATGATCAAAATCCTACTCATTCATCGGTACCTCCTGATATTTTCTGAGAACAAAATACATGATCGTTCCGATTCCCAGCCGGCTTGTGGCCCAGACCTTTCCACCATGATCCTCCATGATCTTCTTTACGATGGAAAGTCCGATACCGCTTCCTCCCTTGGAAGAATTTCTGGAAACATCGGTACGGTAAAAACGGTCAAAAATATACGGCAGATCCTTGGCGGCAATACCCTTGCCGTTATCCTCGATCTCCACCTGGATAAAATCACCCACATCCTTCACACGAAGCTGGATAATCCCCCTTGGCTTCTCCATATACTTAATGGCATTACTCACGATATTATGGATCACACGGCGGATCTGCTCACCATCCGCAATAACCTGCACACCCTTCTCCACATAATTGGCATACACAAGCTCGATCCCCCTGGTCTCCATCTCAAGCCCAAGCTCCTCCGCACAATCCGAAAAATAATCCTCCACATTCAGCTTGCTGAACGTATACGGAATACGGTTGGTATCGATCTTGGAATAAAAGGTCAGCTCATTGATCAGATGATCCATCTCATTGGTCTTATTATAAATGGTACGCACATACCGGTCCATCTTCTCCGGCGTATCCGCCACACCATCCATGATCCCCTCCACATAACCCTTCACCGCAGTGATCGGCGTCTTCAGATCATGGGAAATATTGCTGATCAGCTCCTTATTCTCCTTATCCATCAGGATCTTCTCTTCCGTGGACTCCTTCAGACGCTTACGCATCTCCTCAAAATCCTGGCAAAGCTGGGAAAATTCATCATTCCCCTCAACCTCCAGCACAAAATCCAGATTCCCCTCCTTGATGTTCTTGGTAGCCTTCTTAAGCTTCACCAGCGGAACCGCAATACTCCTGTAGATCCACAGCCCCACGGACAATGCGGTAAAAACAAGGATGATCGTTGCGGTCAGGATCATATCCTTGGCCATCAGCTTCACCTGGCTGCTGGAAGACTGCGGCAGCGAAATATCATAGACCATCTGGCTGGAATCCGAAGCCTGGCTGCTGCTCTCCTGCACATGCTTCGCCTGCGTCTGGCTGAACCCGTACAGACTTGCGGAAAAAAGAAGCAGCGGCAGCAGGATGATCGCAACGAAGCCCACAATAATACGTGTTTTTAACTTCATCTGTATCTCCGTCCTTTATAAATTCACACATTCACATACACGTATTATAACATAAACTATATTCCCTATCTCTAAATTTTCTATAAAAAACCCCATCTTCCAGCATCAGTATTATTCCATTTTGTTCTAAACTATGCTATCATATTTTTGTTGTCCACCCGATACCCGGCAACGGGAGGAGGTGAGTTCTTTTGGAAATTATTATCTCTTTTCTTGTTTCCTGCATGGCAAACATAACTGCCTATTACGTTTGCAAATGGCTAGACGGCAACAAGTAGGACAACGCTAACCTAGTGGTTTCTTGTCCACTATAAAAAATTAGAAGAAGCCCCCGGTATTGGCACTACCGGGGGCTTCACTCTTTGTTCTTTTGGAACTATTACTATCTCTTTTGCCTAATGGCATTATATCATATGCATTTCTTAAAATCAATATTCCTGCCAAAAGGATATATAAATATTTTTTTTGACTCTCTTACAGATACTTCTTCAGAGTCTCAACCTTGTCCAGATGCTCCCATGGAAGATCAACATCTGTACGGCCGAAATGACCATAAGCAGCAGTCTGCTTGTAGATCGGACGGCGAAGGTCAAGCATCTTGATGATACCAGCCGGACGAAGATCAAAATTCTCACGAACGATCTCAACAAGCTTAGTCTCAGAAAGCTTACCTGTTCCGAAGGTATTCACACTGACAGAAGTCGGATGCGCAACACCGATTGCATAGGAAAGCTGGATCTCACACTTGTCAGCAAGACCGGCTGCAACAATGTTCTTTGCAACATAACGTGCAGCATAAGCAGCAGAACGGTCAACCTTTGTGCAGTCCTTACCGGAGAAAGCACCGCCGCCGTGACGTCCTGTTCCGCCGTAGGTATCAACGATGATCTTACGACCTGTCAGACCACTGTCACCGTGAGGTCCGCCGATAACAAAACGACCTGTCGGATTGATGAAATACTTCGTATCCGCATCAACCATATCAGCCGGAATGATCGCATCAAAAACATACTTCTTAATATCCTCATGGATCTGCTCCTGAGTAACATCCGGATCATGCTGTGTAGAGCATACAACAGCATCGATTCTCTTCGGCTTGCCGGCCTCATCATACTCAACAGTAACCTGAGTCTTTCCATCTGGTCTTAAATATTTCAGAGTGCCGTCCTTACGAACCTTTGTCAGCTGCTGAGCAAGCTTGTGAGCCATGTTGATGGCATATGGCATATACTCCTCAGTCTCATTGGAAGCATAACCAAACTGAAGACCCTGGTCACCGGCACCGATGGAATCCAGCTCGTCCTCATTCATATCGTCCTCTTTCTGCTCAAGAGCCTTGTCAACACCCATAGCGATATCTGTGGACTGCTTGTCAAGTGATGTGATAACCGCACAGGTATCTGCATCAAAGCCATAATCCGCATTGTCATATCCGATCTCACGGATAGTATCGCGAACGATCTTCTGGATATCAACATTAGCCTTGGTTGTGATCTCGCCCATAACAAGTACAAGACCTGTTGTAGTAGCAGTCTCGCAGGCAACACGGCTCATCGGATCCTGTGCCATCATAGCATCAAGGATCGCATCGGAAATAGAGTCGCAGACCTTGTCAGGATGACCCTCAGTTACAGATTCAGATGTAAATAAAATTTTCTCCATGATCTTCTCCTTTTGTAATAAAACAATGGTTATATACATAAAAAACAGCCCGTACAATCCGGACTGTTTAAATTCTGTAAACAATCCTCTTATTGTTCGATTGCTCGCTCAGGTTGGCACCTTCCTGGGTTATCCGGGGTTGCCGTGGCTTCATAGATCCTTTGTATCTCCACCACTCTGAATAAAAGGCTATCTTTTATGAAATTTGCTGCAACACATACAATATACTTATCATACCAAAATGTCAAGAGCAATTTTCGAGAAAAAATATCACCCGCTGCTTTTTCATCCCCAATACGTAAATATTTCAAAAAAGAACCGGGCGTCCACATCGCCCGGTTCTTCCATCGATCATCCTTCAGAATGATCCGTTATTTATTTTTTCTTCTTTCTCTTAACTCCATAAGCTGCACCACCGCCAACAATGATCGCTGCTGCAAGGATTCCAACCCATACGCCGATCGGTGTATCATCGCCGGTCTTTACAGAACGTCTTGCTGTACCACTGGTATCGTTCGGAGCAGTTCCGCCCGCTGTACCATTATTCGGGATCGGAGTGATCCGATCATTTCCACCATGATTTGTTCCAGGTGTAACAGTCGGAATCGGTGTCGGCTCGGAAGAAAGACTGTTGGTGATCTCTTTTGTTACAGTATATCGGTTATCATTATTCAGTGTAACCTCACCCTGACCGGTAACTGTATACTTAAAGGTATCATCATCAACCGGATTTCCATCCTTATCCGTCTCCAGAACAGTATACGTAACACTGTTGATCTCCTGATCCTTTGGAAGATCCAACATTACCTGAACACTATCATTCTGTTTCAGAGTCACTACCTTCTCAAGCGTCAGCTCACCGTTACTCTCAGTGGAGAACACACCTGCATAGAACGTATCATCCACAGTAGAAGCAACACCATCGATCATCACATTCTTCTTAATGTTGATAAATCCGTTACGGCTGAATATATCGGAAATCTTTGTATAATAGTTATTTACATAAGCCGCTGCCTCAGTAGCACCACTATCTCCACCGATCACAACCTGATTGGACTTCTCTTCACTCTCACCATTCGGCTTCGTTACATTGTAGTAGTAAAGATTCTCCTCATCCACCTCGATCTTCGTATTCTGCTGAAGAAGATTTCCATCCTCATCCAGCTCAAATACATAATAGGTGCCATCCGGAACATCCGTCCATGTAGCTGTACCACTGGAAGCATTCTGGATATGGATATCCTGTAAATAATCATCACGGAACGGGATCGTACCTTCCGGATCCGAAAAAACGCCAACCTTATAAGTTACATCCTCTTTCGTTTCCAGAGGAATCACATTGTCGTTCTCATCAACATTATAGATCCTCTTCGTAACCTGGATCTGTGTATGCTTCTGCGGATTACTTACAGACTTCGGATAAGCCTGTACATCGTACATCCAGCCCTGCTCCTGATCTGCAAAAGGAACGGAGATCAGCATCGGTGAAACCATAACACTGCTATTTCCATCTGTCTGCACCACCAGGTACATACCCTCAGCCAAATCAGCGAAAGTCATATTTCCCTCTGCATCAGAGGACTTGGACATACCCCACACATCCACGCTTCCGCTGACGATCATAGCCGCCAGCTTCTCTGCCGCTTCATACCAGCCATCAGCCGTCGTGATGGAATCAAAATCGATTGCTGCGGCAGCCAGTGCCGCATCCAACACGAAATGCACATTGCCATCAAAATTCACACTGCCAACTTTGTAGATCGTCAGCCCTACATCCTTCAGCGGAGTCTGGGTTCCCTCCTCATCCGCCTGCTGAACCGTCAACGTCAGATTACCCTTTGTTCCAGCTACATAATCCCCGGCGAAAACCGGCTGCAAAACACTCGTGACCAGCATAGCCGTCAGCATCAGAACAGCCAGAAGGCTCCGGAATATTTTCCCTTGCTTTCTTCTATTTTTCATCGCTCTCTGCCTCCTCTTTCCTTTCTGAAAGCTGCTTCTTTTTCCGTTTTTTGTCCCTATGACGGACGATCAGATAAATCAGCAGGATCAGAACAACAAGCACTGCAGCGCCGCCGGCCAGAACCCTCTTCGGATCCACAACAGCAAGCTTCTGCGGTATCGTTTCGTCATTCTTTGTATCTTCCACCACATATTTCGTCCGCACTCCCCGGACAAGAAGCCTGTGGGTGTTAACTCCATAAGGGGTACACGTGATCAGAGTCACATGATCTTCACCCTCGATAATATCCAGGTCACTGGTCTCATCCGGAAGCACTGTCTTGATCTGATCCACCTTGTAGGCCAGATGCTTGCCAAGAATGTGCAGGATAAAAATATCTCCCTTTTCCATCTGATCCAGATCTGTAAAAAGCTTTGCGTTAGGAAGACCTCGATGCGCCGCCAGAACCGCATGGGTGCTCTTGCCTCCGATCGGAAGGCTGGTACCCTCCACATGACCGACACCCTTTTCCAGGACCGTTTTGCTCAGTCCATGATAGATCGCCAGTCTGGCTTTGATCTTCGGGATCTCGATACTCCCCATCAGACCATCACCGTTCGGATCCAGAACCCTGTCATAAGGATGACTCAGCTCATAAGTATCCTCTTCCTCAAAAGCATCTACAATGGCATTCACCGGATGCTCGGCATTATACTCCTTCGCCTCTTTCCACAGCCTGTCATAGTCGTTGTCCGAAAGCTCCGTTACCGCTTCCTCGTACTTACTGACCAGCTGGGCATTTCGATACTGGTTCCACATATCACTGATCGTGGGATAAAGGAACACACCCGCCCCCGCCAGAAACACTAGGGCAATAATGATGTTTAGGACAACATTACTCTTTTTCTTTTTTTTCTTTTTAGCCATAAACTATTTCCTGCGTCGTTTTTTGTTCTGAACAGAATTGATACCGGCAACCAGGATCACCGCGATCACAATTCCGATCACAACACAGAGAGCAAGCATCGGAAGCGTCGGATTGGTGATTCCGGTAACCTTCTTCTCTGTTTTCTGAACCGCCTTCGCAGCCTTCATCGGAACTCTGTGTCCCCTCACCAGAAGTCTGTGCGTATTCACCGCATAAGGCGTACAAGTAACCAGCGTTACATAATCATCCCCATCCGTGATACCCAGAGACTCTGTCTGCTCTGGAAGAACGGTAAGAATCTGATCCACCTCGTAGGCAAGAGTCTTACCCAGCACATGCAGGTAAAAAACATCTCCCTCTTCCACAAGATTCAGATCTGTAAAAAGTTTCGCACTTGGAAGTCCTCTGTGTGCCGACAAAATACAATGGGTACTCTTGCCGCCAACCGGAAGACTGCTGCCGAACAAATGACCGGCGCCCTTCTCCAGAGACTCATCTGTCGTGTAATGATAGATTGGAATGCTCACATCGATCACAGGAATCTCCACATACCCCATCATTCCATCACCATTCAGGTTCAGAAGAGACTCATATGTACTGTCCGTCTGGCCATCCCTCACGGAAAAAGCATCCGGCACACTTTCCTGCTTGATCTGTTCGTTATACTCCTGAGCTGCCTTCCACATACTGTCAATCTTCTCCGAATTATCATCCGAAGAAACACTGCTGCTATAATTACTGATCAGCAGGCTGTCCCTGTACCGGTTCCAGGCATCACTGACCATTGGATACAGCAGTATGGACAACCCTATCAGAAACAGCAAACCAAGTCCAATATAATTTTTCTTCTTATTCTTTCTCATAGGTTTCTCCATACTGTTGTATTTACCACTCCCGGCCCCCGAAAGGGCCGGGCGGTAAAAGATTTACTACTTTATTTTAATACTTGCTTTGTCGTTGCTTATAAATAATTTTTGAATTGAATCGATCCGGCAATCAAACGATTACTCCTCAGATCCTTTTCTGCGGCTGATGAAGAAAGCACCAGCAGCGCCAGCCATAACTACAACACCGATGATAGTGAAGAGGTATGTTCCCATGCCACCTGTGGATGGAAGGGAGGAAAGTTTGGTATTGACAAAGTTACCTGCATCAACAGTTACTTCATCCGTCTCATCTGCTGTAATTGTAAATGCTTTATTCTCAGAATTTACTTTATAACCTGTCGGTGCTTTTGTCTCTTTGAATTCATAGCTGCCTTCATCAAGACCTGTAACTTTTAATGTACCGTTTGTTGCTACTAATGTAGTTGTAGCATTCTGTTCTTCATCCAGAGCAACCTTGTACTCACCATTTGTTACTTTCACAACACTAATTGGTGTTTTTGTTGCCTCAGCACCTTCTTTTTCAGCAGGAGTTACCTTTAATAACTGGAACTCTGCGCCATTCAGTGTAGTTCCTTTTGTATCAACTTTCTTTAAAGTAACATTTCCCATAAAACCATTTACTCTACTCGGAGTATACTCAACAGTCTCTGCACTTGCTGTAGCACGGTTGTTATATGTGTGATCATTTTCTACTATAGCACTATATTTTACTTCAATTGTTGCACCAGCTTCTGTAGTTGAAATAAAATCACTTAAATCTACAGTATATGTTACAGTTCCATCTTCATTAGAAACAGCAGTTGCTTTTGATTTATCTACAGTTACAGGGTTTCCAGCAATTTTAACACTATCAAGAACAAAGGTGTCTGCCTTCAGACCTGTTGAAGTATCTATTACTTTGAAAGTTGTTAAATTCTCATTAGCAGCATTTGTTTTTGGTGCCATCTGTGTAGTTACTGTAAAGTTTACACGCTGTCCTCTGTGAACAAACTTATCCCCTGTCTCTTTTGTAACCTTATATTCTGACATTTTAGCAACTACATCAGCTGATTCACTAGCCATATAAGTATCATTATCTTTGTAAGTATTTGCTACCATAAGACTATAAGTACCTTTGGTATCAAATGCACGAATAACATATGCACCGATTGGAAGTCCAGAAAATACATGACTTGTTCCATGTTCTGTTACTGTAAAATCTACAATTTGCTGTGCATCTGCTGCATTTCTTAATCCATCAGAATCAGTAATCTGGAATGCACCGGTGGCAGCATCTTCTGAGACATAAGGATCAGCCCAATCAACGACCTTCCATGTCTGATTTCCACCCGTCACATCAAGATAAATAATATTATACACTTTCAATGTAGTATCTACATCAGCTGCTAAATTTTTAACGGTAATAGCATTTGTGTATTCATTTTCTACCTTGGCTGCAAATACCGCTGTGCACATAGACAGTACCATAACCGCTGCCACTAATAATGCACCAATCTTTTTAAATAAATTTTTCATAAGGTTTGCTCCTTTCTTTCTCTGCATTTTTCTTTTTCGCCCTTCATCGGCCATTTACAATTAATGTGTTACGATCTCTTTGCTTCTTCCTCCCTTCGTTTATTATTTATAAACAACAGGAGTGCAGTTGCAAGAATCGCTACACCACTGATTGTAAATCCATAGGTTCCCGGACCACCGGATTCTGGTAAGGAATAAAGTTTAGCATTGGTAAGCTGGTAAATCTTTTCATTACCATTTGGACTAACAGTATCCTCACCATGTGTTACCGTTATATTTCTGTCGCTTCCTACTATGATTTTCCATGGTTTTGCAGATAACTGATATCCAGCTGGTGCTTTTCTTTCAACCAATACATAATTTCCAATTGGAAGGTTCTCTATAGAAACCTTTCCATTTCTGCCAGATTCATACTGCTTAATCGGATCACCTGTTTGTTCTCCATCCGTATTAGCTTTATATAAATCAAATTCAGCACCTGACAACTTCTTTGTATTGGTCTCAGCATCAACTTTCTCAAAATCAATATTCACAACTGTTTTTTTATTAGTGAATTCGGCAATTCCAACTCGTCCGTCTGTTGTATTTCCATTCTGTGGAACCTTATTTTGCTTTTTGTCTGTTCCCATAGTGAATGTAATACCATTTGACAAATCTTCAGCAATTGCACTGTCACAATTGGTTCCTTCACCTGTTACAATACTCTGTAATTCATAACTAGTGTTGTCTGAAGACTCTTTAACTACATAATCACCTCGGGACAGTTCACTTAATTTCTTATTATCAAGTTCAAGTTTTGCGTTGGCTTCACCTACAAGCTCAAATACTGCAGTTGCTTCTTTTCCGCCTTTTGCAATCTTTGCAGTTGCAGTTGCAACATCTCCATTTTTGTCTGTAATTGTGAATCTAAATGTTTCTTCCTTCTCAGCTTGTGCATCCAGTTTTTTAACGATCTGCAATTCACCAGCAATCACCTTCACAGTATAAGTGCCTGTTGATGCTACACTTGAATCAACACTAATTCCACCCTTTGGTTGTTCAACTAAATCAGGTTTTGGAGCATTTTCAGCTGTATATACTTCTTCATCCGGCTCCTTAATCTTAGCTAGTTTTTGTTTTCTTACTTCTTTTGAATATGGATGATAAGTAACCGTTAACTGATACTCCTCCACCTTTTCTCCAACTGAATTAGCAAGGTGCTCATCAGCATTTCCCCTAACTATTTTATAAGTATAAGTGAAATATCCTACTGCATCCTTAGAACCAGGATATATATACTGATATCGTCCTTCACTGCCAATGGTTAACTCTTTATCCGTATTTAATTTCTTAATATCAGCATCTTCCAAATCAGGTAATTTAACACTATTCTTACCAGCATCCATAGGCTCCACAGCCGTTAAAGTTTCCTTTTTATTGAGCTGTACAACTTTTATCGTTTCAGCAAGTTCATTTCCAAAATTCTTTGCCGTTATTGGATCACCTTTGAATACTGTTATTTTTTTACTGCCGATATTTAAATTAAGAAGCTTAACATTAACAGATGGTTGCTCAAACTCTTTAATACCACCGCCATTCAGATAAATACCTGAATCTGCACCATTAGTAGGAATCATGTTTCCACCAATGAAGTCGTCTTTCGCCTGAATCCGGAAACTTGCATTCCAACCTTTGTCATTCTCGTTCTCTGTGGCTGCATTTCCAATTCTGGCCGCCTGTTCTTTCCAGGTAATTTTAGTTGTACCGTCACCCCGTTCAACAATCGTAACTTTTCCCACTACCGAACCTGTAGTACTATCTGTCCAGATAATTTCCTTCGATCCGTCGTTATTGGTTTTAATTTTTCCTGTTCCCAGCCTACTGTTAGTTGCCAAATCATTTAACCCATCATCCGTAAGCTTAAATCTTGCATCAATCACATCTACGATTTCTTTAGGCTGCACTGTAAACAAATCACCAATACTACCAGCAATAACATTAAATGTGTTTACTAAGTCGTTTAGACCACTAGTATCATACGCATACTTCTTAGTACCATCGCTAGATTTAGTTGCTATATATTGGCTCAGAAATTCGCTTCCGGTTATTGATTTATGACGGTAGTATTCGTATTTGTATCCGTGTCCGCTGTTACTTGATGTAGAAGAATGTCCTAATTTCCAGTTAAAACTACCCGCATCATTAAGCCCAACACCAACCGTATACAAAGTTGCCTGTTCTTTTATAGAATTCGCATTATTAACTGCATTATTGGCAACCATACAATTCCAGTTATCATTATTATTATGTCCTGGCAAACCATCTGTCATAAACACTACATACTTATTTTTTTCGTGCTTTGCACTTGATAACTGATTTCTAGCAGTCGCCAATGCAACTCCCATTGGTGTTCCACCGGAAGCATCCTTGTTATCAATTGTACGCTTTAAACTTGACACATCTTCATTGTTGTTTAATTGCTTAAATTTCGAATTCGTTATTGAAGTATTACCTCCCTCACTTCCACTATACCAGATTATTGCTATTTCACTCTCCGGTGATTTAGACTTTAAGGTATCTATAAAAGTGTTCGCTGCATTTTGTAATGCTACAAGCTTGCTAGTATTAGTATTAGCTATGCTATCATTCATAGAATCACTAGCATCCAATACCATTACTACACTCGCACCTTGTGCCTCCACATCTCCTTCGCGTCCAGTTGTTTCTGCATTCAGATTAATCTTATAAATTCTATTCTCATAATCAACAACTTTGGCTGTTTTGCTACTGGTAAGATTATTTTCGGCTTCTTCCTTCTCAGTGTAGTTAATGATCTGTTTGTTCTCAATTTCATTCGTACCATCTGCTTTATAAAGCTTAGCAGTTGCCTTATTATTTTCAACTGATACTTTTACTTTATAACTCTCTGTAGATTTAACATAGCCAGACGGTGCCTCTGTTTCTGTCAATGTATAAGTTCCGACTGAAAGATTTTCAAACTTCAAAAGACCATTTTCATCAGATGTTACATTATACGTTTTCGCTGAATCACCATCCAATGTAAGAGTAAATTTTGCTCCAGGTAATGACTGATTGCTTGTATTTACCTTTGTAATTTCGAGACTGGCTACATTGTTGCGTGTATTAGTAACCGTTACCTTCGCATCACTACCTAACTCAATTTTTCCTGATGCTTTATCAGTTGTATTAACATCCTCTGCCGCCTCAATACTGTACTCAGGATTTCCATAATCCGTTGGATTAAGATTGATCTCGTTAACCTCAAAGCTTGTTCCAGCTAAAATTTGTTCAAGAACTACTGTGTATCCTGCAGGAACTGAAGAAACAACACCATTAACTGCACTTCCACACACAGTCTTATTTTTTGCCTTCTTTAATGGTCCATTTTCACTTGTATAATAATTTCCTTCAGAATCTTGCAGATAATAATTTCCTGTATACTTCTGACCATTCAACTTTATCTCAAAATCAAATTTATCATTTACAGGAATATCCCCTTTAATCTTTTTGGTAATACACAGCTTACGACTATTTTTCTCACTACACTTGTTAGTAAAAATTACCCATGGTCTACTGCCAACTGTAGCTTCGTTAGAAATAACATTTCCATCCTGACTTGTTGTCACTTCATCATTGATGAAAACCTTATCATATTCGTTCTTTGATACACCAAGTTCTTTAATCCTATATTTCGTATTTGCCTTAAGTCCAGAAAAAGTTGCGTACTGACCAGGTTTCAATGTAAATACCTTATCCTCACTGAATTCAACTTTTCTACCATCGTCTAAAATACCATTAGGAGTTGATGGAACATAATTTTCTTTTTCATCCTTAACAAGTAACTGAAATTTAAACTTTACATCTGCATACTTCTCTTTATCTGTATTACTCAACTGTTTCTGAACCTTAACAGACCCATCCGGAACTGTTGGAAGATTGAACTTAAGCTTACAGTTGGAATCACCCTTACCTCTTTCGAGATAATAGAAATTAATTGTATGCACTGTGTAATCTTTGAAAATATCCTTTCTGCTAACAAAATCTCCTTCTTTTTCTGCTCCTGCCTCTTTAAATAAATTTTTTAAAGTATAATTGTTACTACCAACTTTAACTGTACCCTCAGCAAAATCAATAGAACCAGACACTGAATTATGAATACCACCAATATCCAACACCAAAACGCCATCGATGTAAACCCATACATCATCATCTCCAGAAAACTCAAATACCATATTATTACCATTAATTTTTCCGTCTTTTGGCTGAATGAATTTAGCTGACATTGTCATACCAAAATGGAAATCTGGAGATTTTTCTGAAATTTGAGGAATACCCCAGTATTTATGATCACCTAATGTATTGAATGGAAAGAAACTTCCATGTTTCGAACCTTGTTGTAGGTCTATTGGATCTTTACTACTTCCTGGTACCTTATATACAGTAAACTCTTTTGTATTTTTATTAAACTGTGCAAAATTTTTAGTACTATCATATTCATAGTAACCATCTGCATCTTGTTTAAATAAGTAATTTGCATCAGAATAAAACTCCTTGCCCGTACCTTCCTTCGTTGAGAATAAATACGAACTACTCTCTTTTTTACCCTTATCTACTATCGGATATGAATCTTCTCCCAATCTCTTTTGCATAATGCCAAGAGAGAGATCAGATGGCCCTCTATACTTATTATAATCCTCGTTTCCTCCATCACTTCCATTACTAAACTTCAAAGAATGACCTTCATTTATTCCAGCAGTATCGTAATTAAACATATTGATAGTAATACCTCTTTTAGCACTATCAACAGTTTCCTCCACACCATAACTACTAGTTGTCTGTACAGAAGTGAAATCATCTGCCAACCATACAACTGAGAAAGTAGAAAAACTCTCTGTTTCAAAGTTTGCACTTTCAATCTCTCCATTGTCGGTTGTACTTACTTCAGCCTGTCCATCGTTGCTCATATTAACAACTTCTGTGACATTACCATTTGCATCCTCCACAAAATGTACCAGAGATACATTCATGTTTTCCTGTGCTGTATCTGTTTCAGCTACATCTTCTGGGATTTCTGCTTCTTTGTAGGCTATAGATACCCTGACACTTCCGTTCTGCGCTTCGATCTTAGTTCCATCGTCATTCAGAAAACTAATATCGTATGCAAGAAAACCTGCTACTGTATAACTCTCATTTTCTGCACCCTCGTGAAGCTGTTTCTCGATATCTGCATACTGGTCAGAACCTTTCTCGATCGGAGTCACAACAAACTGTGCACCTTCCGGAATAACGCCCTTCGCTGCTGTTGCAGTTACAACTACATTACCAACTTCCTGGGAATAAGAAACTTCTTCGCTTTCCAGAACATCCTCAGGCTCTTCTGCCTCATCACTGCTGTCAACAACCTGTGCCATATCACTTCTTATGTAAGCCTCGGTTCCTTCCCAGGAAACCTTGTACCAGGTTGCTCCGTCCTCTGCTGTTACGGTATCCAGAAGTGTGAACTGTGTTCCTGCGTTTACAGTTGCCAGAACCTCTGCCTCGATAGATGGGCTGACGCGAAGATTCGTATCGTCTCCCAGAACCTCGATCAGGCTTGTCTCACCATTCTCATCTGCTGCCGGAACCTCCTCCGGGCTCGCAATATCCTCTGCCGGTTCTTCCACCACATCCGGATCCTCTGCCGGCGCTTCGGTAGGTTCAGCATCCGGATTCTCTGCTGCCGGTGTCTCAGCTGCATCCTGCTCAGGCTCGTCCGAAATATCCATTCCGTCCGTAAGCTCCTCTGATGCGATAGACGCCTCGTCCTCATTACCGGAAACAGCTTCCGCCTCGACATCTGCTGTCTCAGGAGAATCCCACATAACGGCAAAAACAGCTGCGTTGCCAGTCTCAACCTGAAGTGTCTGGATCTGTTTGCCCTCGTTGACATTCAGAACCTTCAGATCCTCGTTGGCCTGTAAGGTGTTAACATCAGTATCACCGGTACTGCTGTTATAATGAAGCTTCTCAACGGTTACACTCGTGCTGGCTGCATCGGTAAGCTCCGGTGCTGCCGGTGTCTTGTACTCAAAAGTTACTCTGACTCTGCCGTTCGGCTCGACTCTGTTTCCGTCGCCATCAGCAAAATACACATCATACGCAAAAAAACCTCTCAGGCTGCTGCCCTTGTCTGTAGCTGCTGCTGAAAGCTTCTGAGAAACTGTATCATAAGATACGGATGAATTCTCGTTTACGCCGTCAGCCTTCAATGCTGTATTCTGCGGAAGAGCTCCGTCCTCCAGTGCCTCTGCTGTTACTTTAACAGAATCATTTTCATATGTAAGCGTCGATTGCTGCGCCTGTTCCGTTTCCTCCTGGTCAGCGCTGCTTACATCCGGTGTCGATTCTTCGGCCGCTGGTTCAGATGTAATTTCGCCATCTGTAAATATATCCTCCGTTCCATCTCCGAACGCCTCACTCGCGGAGATTGTATATGCACTTGGCATACAGGATACCATCAACGCCAAAGCCACCATAAATGCCAGGAGTTTTCTGATCTTATTATTCCTTAATTTTTTCATACCTTTCCCGCTTTCCTATGTGTGCATTAACGTGTACTGTATTTCTTATTACTTTACTTCTGTTTATATTCCTTTCTCTTAAAAAAGCTTCATGTTTTTAGCCGGTGAGTAAACAGGTTACACCTTTTCAATATTTTACCCTTATGTGATTGTAATATCAATATACCAGGCATTTTTGGTAAGGATATTGACATTATCAGATGCTATCGAAAATCAGTCTTCAACTCCTCCTTCTTAACTTACTCGTTTACTGGTTCTTTTCGCCTGATTTCTCCGATAAAATCTGACTATTCGTGATATTTATTATACAACACTACCAGTTGTTTTGTAAGGCCCGTTTTTTCAAAAAAAAGTGCCTCTGTCACTATTTTAACATGAATTTTTTCAGCTCATCCCGCTTCTTGACATTCAGCTTGCAAAAGATATCCGTAAGGTAATGCTTGACAGTATTAATGGAAATCCCCAGATGCTCTCCGATCTCCTTATTGGTCCATCCCCCACTTGCCAGCATGGCAATAGAAAACTCCATCGTCGACAGCTCCCCCGTAACCTTTCTCCGGTTTTCCGGATTATGAAGCGCCATCCAGCCCCTGCTGAAAGAAATCACACCCTCCGTGATCCGCTGATACGCCTCCGGATCCCGGTTCCGGATACAAGCCTCGATCAGCCCCCGCAAAAGCCCATGATGCTCAATAAAAGGCTCCAGAAACCCATCCATCTTCGCCAGCTCCCAGCTCCGGAGCATCTCCTCCTGCGCCTCCTGCTTATGCTTTCGGTTGATCGCACACACCGCCATCATACAATGGATATACGTCATACTGATCGGATACGGCCTCTCCGCCATAAACAAAGCAGCCTTACCCATCCCATAAGCACTCCATATCTCCCCGTTAAGATAAGTATGGTGAGCCATCACATACGTGGCAAAAAGCCTCAGCCCCTCAGGAAGCATCCTGCTGTACTCCCCAAAAGCAGGCATCCCATCCGTAGGCAGATGAAGCAAAACCGCCCCCACATACCCCGCCAGAAGACAGGACGCATAAACATCCTTAGGAACCTTCTTCTTCATAGCAATCTTCACACAGGACTGGATCCCCTCCATCCCCCGCTTAGCCGCCGCCACATTCCCCAGCGTCAGATTAGAATACCCATACAAAATACACGCCGAAAGCTTCAGCTCAATAACCCTGCTGGACAGATACCCCCTCGTGATCTCACAACACTCCTCCGCCTGCCCCGTAAAATAAAAAAGCTCAGCCCGCGCAATATTCCTCAAATCCACATCCACAAACCCCTCAACAACCTCCCGAGCCCTCCCAGGCTCAAAAGACGAATTCAAAAGCGGCAAAACCACATAATCACACATACAACCCACTCTCCTCCAAAATCCAGGCAGCCCCCAAAAGACCACCCTCAAAACCAAACCAACAAACCTCCGAAGCCCTCACACAAGCCACATCAACACACATCCGAAGCCCATCTCTCAAGCCACATCAGCACACATCCGAAGCTCATCTCTCAACCCTCATCAGCACACATCCGAAGCTCTTCTCTCAAGCCACATCAGCATACATCCGAAGCTCATCACACAACCCTCATCATCACACATCCGAAGCTCTTCTCTCAAGTCCCACAAAACAGTCACCAAAACTCCGGATATCAATCAACCAGTCAATCAGTCAACCAATCAGGCCAACCATATTTTTCCATAATTATAATCCAAAATACTCCAAAAATAAATTTAAATATTACACAAAAACACCACACCCTATCCAAAACAGCCTCTATCCCCCAATCCCCTCACGACAAATCGCCAAAAACTCACCCCACCCACATCCAACGCAGCGCCGATGCCCTACCACCTCCCGGCACATCACAAGGAAACTCAGCCCCTGCAGCCATCCAGCGCAGCGCTGATGGCCCACCACCTCCCGGCAAACCACCACACCTCACACCCCCAAAAACCAGAACGGACAGACTGCCAGCGGGACGGCTGCATGGTCGGGACCCGGTGCGTCGGAGTAAGCCGCTGGTCATACTTGGCGCCTGAGGCACCTGGCGGGAAGGTACTCTGCGGCCACAAGCCGCAGAGTAAGCCCCATCTGTCTGAGCCAGGTACGCATCAGCGTACATGGCGAGTTATGGGGCGCCCTGCACGACAGGCGCCTCAGACGCCTAGAATGACCCGGCGAAACGACCGCACCAGGCACGCCCCTGCAGCCGCCCCGCTGGCAGACTGTCCGTTCGTCCCTCCCTCCATTCATCCCACAAAAAAAGAGCCCCCAGGCCCAAACACCCGGGAACTCTCCCAAAACCAAACAACATCATCTCCCACTCCGCAACTTCCTCAGCTCCCTCTCCAACCGATCCGCACGCGCCTTCTCCCTCAACGTATTCACCCTCTCTTCACTCCGCCCCTGTTCAATCCCTTGAGCGATTCCCTGGCTAATTCCCTGGCTGATTCCTTGGCTAATTCCCTGTTCAATCCCTTGGGCGATTCCTTGACTGATCCCCTGTTCAATCCCCTTATTAATCCACATCTGCTCAATTTCAAAACTCTTCATATATGCCACCGTAACCTTTCCATCATCTTTAACAACCCTGACCATCTCCAGCAACTCCCTCAAAACATCATTTACCGCATTCACCTCCCTGGTATCTTCCATAAACCGAAGCAGCGCCACCAGCTCCTCCGGCACACCCGCACCATCCCCCTTCGTATTCAGAAAAACCGTCCTCATCCCATCATCATACTCCATCTCCGGAATCTCCTCACACATATTCCGGATCGTATACACCATCCTACCCCGATCAAACGGATCATACGAACAGACAAAGATCACAAAAACCCTCTTAAGCTTCCCGAAACCCTCACCCTTCTTCAAACACCGGCTGTCAATGATCGCATGGTAAAACCTCACCCGCTTCGGCAGATCCTTCAGACTCACAACATCACCATTATTATCCGGCTCAATATCAAAAACAGAAGGATCCGCCAAAACATCCATCAGCTCCTCCTCAGCCAGAACATCAAGCCGCGCCCCGCGAAAACCCTCATCTCGGCCACCAAAAGCCCTCTGCGCAACAACCCGCAGCCTCCCGATCTCACGCCCCAGCACCACCTGCAACAGCAACCTGCAAAACCTCTCACCAATACCAGGAAACGTCATCACCGCGTTAAACAAAAAATCATCCAGAAGATTCATATCCTCAAGCCGCTTCCTCTGCATAAGCTTCCTCCTTTCACTATGATGGCAAAAGAAAAAACCTCACACAACCAACCGGCTCCTCCCCGCCATATTTATACAACCAACCATATGGGGATCAGATAGCCGAACGGCCCAGAATGTTCCCAGATATGTATCTTCAGTATAACCACCCCACCAGCAAAAGTCAACAAAAACCCTTCGACAAAAACCGCCAAAACCTCATTCCACTGCATCCACCACAGCGCCGATGCCACACTCCCCCCACAACGCATCCACCACAGCGCCGATGCCCATCCCCTCCCGGCACACCACAAGGAAACTCAGCCCCTGCAACCATCCAACGCAGCGCTGATAGCCCACACCCTCCCAGCACACCACAAGGAAACTCAGCCCCTGCAGCCATCCAGCGCAGCGCTGATGGCCCACCACCTCCCGGCAAACCACCACACCTCACACCCCCAAAAACCAGAACGGACAGACTGCCAGCGGGACGGCTGCATGGTCGGGACCCGGTGCGTCGGAGTAAGCCGCTGGTCATACTTGGCGCCTGAGGCACCTGGCGGGAAGGTACTCTGCGGCCACAAGCCGCAGAGTAAGCCCCATCTGTCTGAGCCAGGTACGCATCAGCGTACATGGCGAGTTATGGGGTGCCCTGCACGACAGGCGCCTCAGACGCCTAGTATGACCCGGCGAAACGACCGCACCAGGCACGACCATGCAGCCGTCCCGCTGGCAGTCTGTCCGTTCGTCCCTCCCTCCATTCATCCCTCCCACCCACACAAAAAAAGAGCCCCCAGGCCAAAACACCCGGGAACTCTCCCCAAAACGCAAAACTCAAATATCCAATTATCATCAATCGTTACCAGTTGTCACCAACCATCACCCAACACGCAGCCGAAACTTCTGAATCTCCTTCTCACTGGAAACCCTCTCAATCTCAGCCCCAAGACTCCTGAGCTTCTCCTCAAAATTCTCATACCCACGCTGGATATAAACAATATCATCAACAACCGTAACACCCTCAGCAGCCAGCCCCGCAATAACAAGCGCAGCCCCCGCACGAAGATCCGGCGCACTCACACGCGCCCCCGTAAGCTTCCTCACACCATCAATAATAGCAGAGTTCCCCTCCACCTTAATATTGGCACCCATCCGGGAAAGCTCATCCGCATACTTAAACCGGTTCTCAAAAATACTCTCAGTAACAATACTCGTACCCTCAGCCAAAGCCAAAGTAACCGCGATCTGCGGCTGCATATCCGTAGGATAACCAGGATAAGGCAACGTCTTCACATGCGTACGATGAAGCACATGCGGCGCACGGACACGAACCGCATCATCAAACTCCTCAACCTCACACCCGATCTCCTCAAGCTTAGCAGTAGTAGCCTCAAGATGCTTAGGAATAACATTACGAACAGTAACATCACCACGAGTAGCCGCAGCAGCAAACATAAACGTACCAGCCTCGATCTGGTCCGGAATAATCGAATACTCCGTACGATGAAGCGTCTCAACACCACGGATACGGATCACATCCGTACCGGCACCCTTGATATTCGCCCCCATACTGTTCAGGAAATTCGCCACATCAACAACATGCGGCTCCCTCGCAGCATTCTCAATGATCGTACGGCCAGTCGCCATAGAAGCAGCCATCATAATATTAATAGTAGCACCAACAGAAACCACATCTAGGAAAATATGGCTGCCATGCAGATTCTCCGCCTTGGCAACAATAGCACCATGACAGATATCAACATCCGCACCAAGAGCACGGAAACCCTTCAAATGCTGGTCGATCGGCCTGCTGCCGATATTACATCCACCCGGAAGCGGAACCTCCGCATGCTTATACTTACCAAGCAAAGCACCCAGAAGATAATAAGAAGCACGGATCTTCTTGATAAACTCATAATCCACGCTGAGATTGCCGATAGTAGAACCGTTGATCTTTACAGTAGACTTATCAATACGCTCAACCTGAGCCCCGATCTCGGAGATCGCCTCAAGCAGAACATTGATGTCCCTAACATCTGGCAGATTCTCGATCAATATAGTTTCATCAGTCATAATGGCTGCTGACAATATCGCAAGCGCCGCATTCTTCGCACCCGCAATATCCACTTCTCCAACCAGAGGATTGCCGCCTTTAATCACATACTGTTCCATAACACACCTCTATTATTTTACTCCTCTATGAGCAGAAACTTTCTCTGAATTTACTGCAGGAACAAATGTTCCGCAATACCGTTTTTTAGGTCAGTTGTATATTATAACACATATTTCAGATTTGTAAACAATTTATGACGAAAACCTGTCACAACCCATGACCCGAAACACTCCAGCAAACCGTTTCCACAAGCCAACAGTTACGCCTTATCTCCCCTGTTCTTCAATGCCTCAAGCACAACCTGGAGACTCCCCTCCAGATCCTTATCCTCTTCATCCACCACAATGTCCGCATATTTCTCATACAAAGGAACACGCTCATCATAAAGACTCGCCAGCGTCTGCCCCTCCTTGAGCACAACACCACGCCCCTTAAGATTACCAAGACGCCTGGAAAGAAGCTCCAGCGAGATCTTAAGATACACCACAACACCCTCAGACTTCAGATGCTGCATAGCCTCATCGCAGTAAACCACACTTCCACCGGTAGCGATCACCGTATTCTCCACCTGGATCGAAGCATTCACACGATTCTCGATCGCCTTGAAGCCCTCTGTACCCTCATCCGCAATGATCTCACTCAGAGTCCTTTTCTCCGCCTTCTGGATCAGCAGATCAGAGTCAATAAACTGGTACCCAAGTACCTTCGCAAGAACGACACCGATGCTACTCTTCCCCGCACCAGGCATTCCTATCAGTGTAATATTATTCATACTGTATCCTTTCATTTTAGCATAACAGCTGCCAAACCTCAACAAACGTTACGGCTCCGCAGAACCTACCGTTTCTCTCTCCCTGCCTTTCCCGACGTCTT
The DNA here is from genome assembly GCF_003479245.1 of Ruminococcus sp. AF17-12. Classification (NCBI taxonomy): domain Bacteria; kingdom Bacillati; phylum Bacillota; class Clostridia; order Eubacteriales; family Oscillospiraceae; genus Ruminococcus; species Ruminococcus sp. AF17-12. The sequence goes on along the minus strand of NZ_QUGY01000010.1, from coordinate 96,378 downwards.
TAATTTCCTTGACATCCCTGGCTTCCCCGATGTCTTCAACTTCCCTGACATCCCTGGCTTTCCTGACATCTTCAACTTCCCTGACATCCCTGGCTTTCCTGCCATCTCTGATTCCCTGTCTGATTTCTTATCCAACTTCTTCTGCATCTGCTTCTTCTGCTGCTTCTTCTTTACGCTGTAGCCGAAGGTTCCCACCTTCCGGCCACCCGCCAGATACTCCCCATGGGAATAAACCAGAAGCCCCGCATCATTAAGACGAAACCTGTTGTTTTTATCCATATAAGCTTCATCCGCATGGACCGCAAGCACATCCGCAAGAAACATGTCATGAGACCCCAGCTCCTTCACCTCACGCACCCTGCACTCGATCGAAACCGGAGCCTCCCCGATCATCGGTGCAGAAACAAACTGCGCTTTCTCTTTCGTAAGGTTCAGCTTCCGGAACTTGTCCACATCACGTCCCGAACGGACCCCGCAGAAATCCGTTGCATACGCCAGCTTCTCCGTTGTCAGATTGATCACAAATTCACCCGTTTTCCGGATCATATCATAGGAATAACGGGAAGGTCGGACAGAAATATAAGCCATCGCCGGATTGGTACACACCGTACCCGTCCATGCAACCGTTATGATATTATCGTTTCCCTCACCATCGGTAACACTCACCATTACAGCCGGCAGCGGATAGATCATGTTCCCCGGCTTCCATAACTGTTTCGCCATTTTCCGTCACCTCTTACGCATAATCGCTGTTCATCAGCTGAGCAGCCTCCATCATAGCCGGGATCAGCTGCTTCTTTCTGGAAACCACACCCGGCAGACTGAAGGTATCTCCATCCGGTTTCCGCTCAAAAGCGATCTCCGCCATCTGCTGGCTGCCCTCCCCGTAAAACAGAAGCTCTGTAGACTCCTCCAGGATATTCGTCAGCATAAAATAAACTCTCGTGATATCATGACGGCCACACTCACTCACCATAAACGGCATCAGCTTCTCCTTGATCTCCTTAAGCTCCTCGCTGTCCATGGAACTGATCTGACCCACACCAAAGGAAACATTACCCTCACCGATAAACTTCTTGTAATCCTGATAAAAAATCTCCTCCGGAGACTTATCCTTCAGATTACTTCCCGCAGAAAACATCTCTCGGGCAAACTCCTCGATCTTGATCCCCGCGATCAGCGCAAGAGCACTGGCAGCGATCTTATCCGTCTGCGTACAGGTCGGTGAACGGAACATCAATGTATCCGAAATAATAGCCGCACAGAGAAGCCCCGCGATCTTTTCCGGTATCTCCAGTCTCTGCTCTCCGTAGATCTCATAAAGGATCGTACCCGTACATCCCACCGGCTCATTACGAAAAGCAACCGGCGTCATGGTCTGCAAGGTACCCAGCTTATGATGATCGATGATCTCAAGGATCTCCGCCTTCTCGATATTATCAACAGCCTGATCCACCTCATTATGATCCACAAGAACCACTTTCTTTTTATGCATATCCAGAAAATTACGTCTGGAGATCGTACCGATACACTTACCATGAGGATTGATCACCGGAAACGCCCTGTGACGGTTTTTGATCATAACATCCTGGATATCATCCGTAAAATCCTCGGTATTAAACGTAACCATGTTATCCCGCTTCATAACAAAACTGACCGGAATACTCTGATTGATCAGACGCGCAATATTAAACGTATCATACGGAGACCGGATGATCACGATATTCTTCTCATGAGCAAGCTTTATAACCTTCTCGGAAACCACGATATTCAGCCCCACGATGATACAGCTGACATTCTGGCTGATCGCCTGAAGATGATCCTCCTCACGGTCACCCATGATGATCATATCATCCTCCTCAACGTAGCCCTCCAGCATCTTCGGGTTGGCAGTACCGACAAGCACACGCCCCTTCACAAAATATCCGTGTCCGTTACCTTCCACCACTTCACCGCCAACAGTCTCGGCAATTCTCTGATACTGTGTCCTCGCATTGGAAAGAAGATAACTGTCTGTAGTATCCATATAGGTCTTTGCGATATCACCAATCGTCACAAGCCCCTCCAGACACCCATCTTTATCCCGGATTGGAAGAGAAACGATCCCGTTCTCCTGCATCAAATCCCAGGTATTCTTCAGCGACATATTCTTATCCGCCTGCGGACTGGTCCGGATATCCATATCCTTGACCTGCGTACCGATATTTCCCAGATAAGCCGGCGGCTGTACGCCAAAACGGTTCAGCACATACCTGGTCTCCTCATTGATCTGCCCCGCTCTCTTCGGGATATATTTTTTATTCTGCGTAGTTCTGTTCTTAATATCCGCATAAGCAATAGCCGAACAGATGGAATCCGTATCCGGATTCTTATGTCCGATTACAAATATTCTCTCCGGTTTTTTCATACACATCCATCCTTTTTCATCCAAAATAATCATAATTTAATATTTGCAAACAAAGCACCCAGGGAAGTAGTAGCCTCCTCCCCCGACTCCGGAAGCTCAAAAGACTCCTCCTCAACCTCCTTAGCCATCAGATCCGATGCCTCTTTAATACTCAGGCTCAGCTTACCATCCTTGATTGCGATAACCTTCACCTTAACCTTATCCCCAACACTCAAAACCTCAGAAGGCTTCCGAATCCTCTTCTCACATATCTGAGAAATATGCACCAGCCCGGAAACCCCGTTCCCAAGCTCCACAAAAGCACCATACGGCTGCAAACTCTCAACCGTACCCTCCGTCACAAAACCAACCTGGATATTGGAAATCTTATTCCGTCTCTCCACCTCAGCCCTCTCACGAAGAATCTCCCTCGCCGAAAGCACCAGCCTCTTCTTCGCCTTATCAACCTCGATCACCCGCACCTGGATCGGCTTATTCAGAAACACCTCCGTATCCTCAACAAACTCCAAAGCAAGCCTGGATGCCGGAATAAAACCACGGACACCCTCAACATAAGCAATGGCACCCCCGTTAACGATCCCCTTCACAACAACATCCAGCACCTCACCCGAATCCTGAAGCTCCTTCAGCCTGTCCCAGGCAAGCACATCCGCAGCATCCGCTCTGGAAAGAAGAATATTCCCCTGACCATCATCCCTGCGAAGAACCATCGCTTGAACCTCATCCCCCGGCTGAACAGCCTCTTTAATATTAAACCCCGGCACCCGGGAAAACTCCTCCACCGGAATAAAACCCTCAGCATAAAACTTAAGGTCAAGAACACCCCCCGACTCATCCACACTCACAACAGTCCCTGAGATAATATCACCCTCATCGATCCTCTTAAAAGAAGCCTCCAGCTCCCTCTCAAAATCCTTCATAGACTCCGCCATATCCAGACCTCCCATTCAAACAAAAACCCAACCACCGCCGCCCCAAACCAGACGACAGCACTATAATCCTAATCATTATAGCATGCACACCCCACCCGCGCTATATTTTTTGCACTGGAAATTTCTTAACCCCTTTATTTCTCTCCAACGCACAGGACAGACTCAAATCAGCCCATTTATCACACCCTTGATGCTTTCTTTATTTCTCTCTAACACACAGGACGGACTTAGTACGATTCCAGAATTTCTTTGTAGTGGATCCTTTTTATTTCTCTCCAACGCACAGGACGGACTTAGTACGATTCCAGAATTTCTTTGTAGTGCATCCTTTTTGTTTCTCTCCAACGCACAGGACGGACTGCCGGAGGGGCGGCTGCATGGTCGGGACCCGGTGCGTCGGAGTAAGCCGCTGGTCATACTTAGCGCCTGAGGCTTCTGACGGGAAGGTACTCTGCGGCCACAAGCCGCAGAGTAAGCCCCATCTGTCTGAGCCAGGTACGCATCAGCGTACATGGCGAGTTATGGGGCGCCCTGCATGGCAGAAGACTCAGACGCTTAGTATGACCCGGCGAAACGACCGCACCAGGCACGACCATGCAGCCGCCCCTCCGGCAGTCCGTCCGTCCCTCCCTCCATCCCACCCACAAAAAAAAGAGCCCCAAAAAAGGCCCAAAAACGAGGAGTGCCCCGGTAGTGGCTTACCGGGGCGATTATTATGAAAAAAATTGTATGTGTAATGATACAGATACACACCATTACAGCGTCTTTCGTAACGTTCTTTCGAACTATCCCTATACTACCAGACAAATATGAACAAACAATGAACATCTCGTAAACAATTAGCGCATTTGCACAATTTTTTCCAAAATACCCTCCCCCAATTTATAAAAACGCCACATTCACAAACAAAACCAAAGCCCTAAACATTGTACATATTGTACATCTCAACCAAACAAACCAACAACAACCCCAACAAAAGAGCCACAACCCTCACCCTCTAACTCAAACTCCATCTAAAACATCATCAAAAACACCAGCCATCACAAACCATCACCGCCGTGAAAGCATCCCCTTAATAAACTCAATCGCCTTCTCAAAAATATTCTTCACATCAGACTTCGTAACACCCATATCCTTCAAAGTACTATAAGCATCACTCACATACCCCTTGATCTGATCATCACTCATCTCGATCCCACGGAACTTACTGATAATATTAACCAGCGAACTCTTATCATCCTCATTAAGACTCACCCCAAAATGATCCGCAGCCTCATCGATCCCCTGAGAAATCTCATCATCCGTGATCTGGTTAGAATCAAAAAGCCCCTTCACATAAACAATGATATCCCCAACCTTATCCGGATCAGAAGCAAGAGACCCAACCTCATTATCCTTCAGGATCTCCTCCGCCTGACTCATAACAGAACCGGAATCAGACGCCATAACCATCATCGGAGATGTACATGAAATAACACCCGCAATAACCAAAGCTGTAACCTTGTTCAATCTTCTCATAATATTCAACCTCCATACGGGCACCAGCCCTTATTAAAAATTGCCTTTTACTATTTTTAACTATCTTTTACTGCCTTTTTATTACCTCATCATTACCTTTTCGACGCCCCTCAGTATACCACACACCCCCACCCCTCTGTAAACCTCAATTTTCCCCATTCCCACCCACACCATTCAGACTTTATGTATATCATCAAAAATATATTCACAATATTTTCATATTTTAAACAAACTTTCCTAACATCTCATCAGTAAAATAAAAAATGTAAATTTTCATTACTTACTTATGTCTGACACCTCAGACATAACCTCCTTTCTATGACAAATATATAGGTCCGGACAGGAAACCTCTCCAACATTCCCGTCCGGAAACGCAAAAAGAACCCGGAACAGCTGCCCGGGCTCTTTTTGCGTTTATCATATATTAATTTTTCTCATCATAAATACAGTTGGCAAGCATCGCAAACTGCTCCAGTGTCAGCGCCTCACCCCTGATATTCAGCGGAAGATCACACCTGTTGAACACATCCTCGATCTCCTCCTTACTCAGGGAAAAATCTCCGGAATTTCTGATCCCGTTCACAAGCGTCTTTCTCCTCTGGTTAAAAGATGCACGGATCAGACGGAACATAAGCCCCTCATCCTTCACATCCACCGGCGGCTTCTCATAACGCGTCAGCTTGATCACCGCACTTCCAACCTTCGGCCGCGGCATAAAACAGTTCGGCGGTACATTCGCAACGATCTCCGGCTTCGCATAATACTGCACAGCCAGGGAAAGCGCACCGTAATCCTTGGTACCGGGACCAACCTGCATACGGTCTGCAACCTCCTTCTGCACCATGACAGTGATCGAATCCACAGGAACATTCTTCTCAAAAAGCCCCATGATGATCGGAGTCGTAATATAATACGGCAGATTCGCAACCACCTTCACAGGCTTGCCGCCGTTTTTCTCATCTGCGATCTTTTTTATATCCGTTTTCAGGATATCGTTATTGATCACGGAAACATTATCCCAGTCCTTCAACGTATCCTTAAGGATCGGGATCAGCGAACTGTCGATCTCCACAGCAGCCACCTCTCTGGCAGCCTCCGCAAGATACTGGGTCATAGTTCCGATACCCGGACCGATCTCCAGTATAAAATCATCCTTTGTGATACCCGAAGACTCAATGATCTTTTCCAGAACATGCTCGTCGATCAGAAAATTCTGACCAAACCTTTTCTGGAAAACAAAATGATACTTTTGAAGGACTTCAATGGTATATTTCGGGTTACCAAGATAAGGTCTGGCCATATTTTTTACCTCTGCTTTTTCTTATTTTCAGCTGAAATCCTTTTCAAAAAGTACCGTGTAGCCATCACGGTCCACACGCTTCTTGGAACGCTTGAACAATCCGCTCTGAGCTCTCTCCATAGCCTTATCCAGCATGGTCTTCACAGTACCGATACACATCGGCTGATCCTCCTTCTGGTTGATCCCGATCAGATTATACAGAGCAAGCATGCCCATCTGGTCGATACGGAATCCATTCTCCATGGTATAGACCTTGGCGAAATTAACAAGTTCATCGTTTGTAAATACAGGAATGTTGATCATGGATGTAAACTTCTTCGCAAGCTTCGGATATCTTGCGATCAGCTTACGCATACCGATCTTTTCATCCTCCAGGATCACGATCATTCCCTTTGTGTTTCCGGTCATAGCTTCCTCAAGCTCATCTGCTGTTTCCTGGGAAAGCTGGTTTGCATCCTCGATAACAAGGAAACCGCCGGCAAGCTTGGATACGATCTCCGGAATATCCTTTCCGTTGAGATCATCCGCAAATATATAGGCAACCTTGGAAGCCTCGATATTCAGCTCTTTACAGATTGCCGGGATCAGACTTGAGATCAGTCTCGTCTTACCTGTTTCTCTGCCGCCCATAACGATCACATTTCCGGTCTGAGAGGTCTTGTCTGCTGCGCCCATCTGCACATCGCAGAGTACATCAAGCAGCTGTTCCTTCATTCCGGGAACTGTAACAAAATAGGTGAAAAGCTGTTTCTCTTCATCTGTGAGCTCTTTCTTTCTGGAAACGATCTTTGTAGGATCCTTTTCCGGATGGATCGTAGCGATAAATTTCTCAAGCTGCTCTTCCTCGCTGAGCTCCGCTTCCTCATCGTCCTCTTCCATGGCTTCATCAGAATCATCACCGATGAGACTGCTGATAAAATCATCCTCATTCTCGTCATCCTCATCCTGGAAGTCAAAGGCGTCATCACTGTATTCTTCTTCCTCATCAAGAAGATTTTCCTCTTCCGCTGAAGCCACCGGTTCCTCATGATGAAGCTTCGTTGAAGGCTCTGCTGCCGCCTTCTGCACCTGCTCCTCAGATTCCAGTGAAGGAATCTCCGGAAGCACATCCTCTTCTTCCACCGGCTTCTGTACTCCTGACGGACCATTCAGAAACTCTGCTTCTGCAGCCTGAAGATCCTCCTCAGTAACCGGCTCCTCATCTTCATCAAATACGATATCCGGAAGTCTGGTATCGGAAGTCTCCGTTACCTCTTCCTCCTGCTGAGCGGAGATCTGCGCCATGATATCCTCGATATCTGCCGCATCCGGCTCCTCCGGAACAAATTCATCAGCCGCAATATCCAGATCCTCAATACCTGCCGGCTCTTCCGTTACGTCGGACTGCTGGACATCCGGAGATTTCTCTTCCTCCGGGATATCGATTCCCTGCTGTGTAGCTGCTGCCAGAATAGTATCCTCCAGGTTGAAGTCCTTATCTTTATCCTTCCCGGACCTGTCACCTACAGATGCCGCAATATCCTCGATATTTCCGAAAATTCCGGACGCATCCGGGATCTCCGCGGAACTGCTTGCATTCTCCGGGTCCACATTGATCATGGACTTCGGGATCTTCAGCTCCGGCATACGGATCGTTGCGGAAAAATCAGGCTTGCCTTCCTCATTGAGCGGAACCCCTGCAGGCTTCTCCTCACTTTCCTCATTTCCGGCAGCCTTCTCCTTCATGATCTCTGCAACACTCTGGGACAAAGACATCTCTGTAGCTTTCTCAGCCTCAGCTTCTTCCGCTTCCTGATAAGTCTCTTCTTCCTCTTTATCCTGCTGTTCCTGAGCCTGCAGCTTCATACTTCCGGATGACAGGTTCTCAACACCGGATGCCAGCGGGATCTCATCCGCTTCCTGTCCGGAAAACTCTTCCTGCTCTTCAGAAAGCTCATCCGAAGCTTCCTCACTTCCTTCTGCTGCTTCGATCTCCTCAGAATCTGTAAACTCCTCTGACGGTTCTGCTGCCGCAGCAGTCTCAGCCTCCGGCGCTTCCGCCTGTTCCGTCACATCCTCAGAGCCTGTGGAAACCTCATCCTGCTCTTCATCCTGCGCAGCTTCTTTTTCCTCCATATCCTCTTCCGCAGATTTCTTATGTCCGCCAAAGATATCACGGAATCCCTTGGAAAGCTTCTCCTGGAATGTCTCCGCACTGTTCAGATCCCGCTCATCATCTACCTGGATAGTATCTGTGACCGGTTTTGCCTCCTCATACTCGCCGGATGCTTCCTTGCTCTCCCTGATCTCCTGCGCCTTTTCCGGCGGGATCAGCTTCGGGATAAAACGCTGTTCATATTTCTCTTTCTCTTCGCCAGTGAGAACACCCATCCGCTGTTTCAGGTCAAGGGCCTTCATCACATAAGTTCCGTCATTGAACCAAAGGATCATCTCATTGCAGAGATCCAGGCACTTCTGCTTGTCTCCTGCCTTGTAATAGAGCTTGGCCAGCTCATAGGACCAGCGCTCCGTAAATTCCTTCTCCTTATATTCCTCAAGAATACGGATCTGTTCATTCAGAGATGCATTCTTCGCTCTGGCGATCTTATATTTCAGTATATACTGGCTGTTATCATTACCTGCCACTTCTCTGTATTCATCAAAGAATTCTGTGGCTTCACTGATCTGTCCCATTTTCAGGGAAACCTCGATCAGACGGTAAAGTATGTTCTTGCCGATCGGCGCTCTGTGGTAGGCAAGAAGAAAAATTTCCTTGCTCTCTTCATAGCGCTTGTTGGCCGCGTAGATCTCGCCCACTACACAAAGGGTACGGACGTTTTTCACACGACGCCAGTCAATGCTGTCAACAATCTGCATGGCGCCTTTGTAATCCTGGGTCTCGACCAGCTTATTGATCTGTCCCAGCTTAACGCGAAACTCCTCTTTATCCAAAATATTCACCAACTTTCCATAATCAGAATCAGTTTACCATATGCATACGGGCTTGTCAAAACCCTTTAGGCATATAAACATGCCCCTTTACCACCTGAAAAACCCTGTTGATCTTGAACTGATGGCTGACAAAATCATCCAGTCCTGTACAGGTGATCAGAGTCTGTATATCGTGGATGCTTTCCAGCAGATATGTCTGCCTGCTGCTATCCAGCTCCGAAAGAACATCATCCAGCAGAAGAACCGGTGTATCCCGGATCTTTTTCTTCACCAGATAGATCTCCGAAAGCTTCAGGGAAAGGGCCGCAGTCCTCTGCTGCCCCTGGGAACCATACCTCCGGATGTCGATCCCGTTGACCTTTACGCAGAAATCATCTCTGTGCGGTCCCACGGAGGTCAGCTTCATCCGAAGATCCCGCTCCCGGTTCCTGGAAAGCTTATCCTCAAACTCGGCCGCCGTCACACTTGGCTCGTACAGGATCTCCAGCTCCTCGATCCCGCCGGTAAGCCCCTTATGAAGCCCCCTTGCGATCTCGTTAAGCTCCTCCACAAAGGTTTCCCGCTTCCCGATGATCTTCTTTCCGTAATCAACCATCTGCATATCCCAGACATCCAGGGTACCTTTCAGCCCGGGGTTCATATAACAGTCTTTGAGAAGACGGTTTCTCTGGTTCACGATGTGATTGTAGCCGGCCAGCTCCGTGATATAAACACCATCCAGCTGACAAAGCTCCGAATCCAGAAAACGTCTTCTCTCTCCCGGTCCATTCTTGATAATATTAAGATCCTCCGGAGAAAAAAACACCAGATTCACCACCCCCAGCAGCTCCCTTGCCTTGCGGATCGGCAGCCCGTTGATGGCAACTCCCTTTGCTTTGTTTTTCCGGAGGTGCATGTCTATTTTGTATGAAAGATCGCCCTTCTTCACCATCATTCGGATATGGGATTCCTCATTCTCAAAGCGGATCATCTCCCGGTCCTTGCTTCCCTTGTGGGATTTGCTGGTACCTGCCAGATAAACCGCCTCCAGGATATTGGTCTTTCCCTGGGCATTGTCGCCGTAGAGAATATTGGTGCCTTGATCAAAATTCATCTCCAGCGACTCATAATTCCTGAAATTATTCAGTCTGATGGATTCAATGTACATTCCTTCACCCGATCACATAAATATCTTTTCCATCGTAGGAAATGGTATCTCCAGGATGGATCTTGCGGCCACGGCGGTTCTCCACCTCACCGTTCACCAGTACCAGACCATCATTGATGGCATATTTCGCCTCAACGCCGTCCTCCACAACACCGGCCAGCTTCAGCGCCTGACCAAGCTTGATAAATTCGTCTTTAATTCTGATCTCCAATTTTTTCTCCTCTTATCTCCGGGGTATTTTCTCCGTCAGATCGATCTTTTCTGATCTTCTGGCGGTATTTAAAATCCCCCAAAATACAAATTTCACCGGAAGGCGGTAATTTAAATACCCCCTTCCAGCAGTTTACGCATAAAACAATTTTCAGAACACGATCGCATTCCCATGCACAATCGGTCAAAAACGGTCACACATTTTTGGTGTATCCGTTTATATCAATCCTGATATCTGCCGTCAGGCTGTACGTGCCCTACGGACACTTACATATCCTAACTGCCGAGCTCAATTCTGTTCACAGCTTCAAGCATGTGCGTCTTACACGTACACTCACATTCCCGAAACTGCTGCGTACATCTCTTGTCCCTTATTCCTTATATTTCCCAGGTTTTATCTGGCCTGATTCTGGTTGATGTTTACAGGAAGGATCAGGTAAGTATAGTTCTCCTCATCGTCACGGATAAAGCACGGGGCCTTCGGATTTACAAGATAGATCGTCACGGTTTCATCATCAATAACACGAAGCGCATCGATCAGGAATTTCGGATTGAAGCCGATCATGATATCCTTACCCTCTTTTTCAATATCGATCTCTTCATTCATGGAACCCATTGCAGAATCAATGCGCAGCTCCATATCATCGTCTGTGATGTTGATGATGATCGGTTTTTTATCAACCTCACGTACCAGAAGTGTGGCACGGTCGATACAATCCAGGAACTCTTTTTTGTTGATCTTCAGTTTTGTCTCATAATCACTGGAAAGCATCTGGTCAATTCTGAAATATTCTCCCTCGATCAGTCTGGAAACTACCATAGTCTGATCAAATTCAAATAAAATATGGTTTTTTGTAAAGTAAATGCTGACCTGATCATCCACTTCTCCGGAAAGGATCTTGCTGACCTCGCTTAAAGTTTTGCCCGGAACTACCACCTTACGGTCAGAATAATCTTTCTTAAGAGACATTTTTCGGATAGAGATACGATGTCCGTCCAGAGAAACTACCTTCAGACAGTTATTTTTGATCTCAAAAAGCTCACCGGTCATAAGCTTATTGTTTTCATTTACAGCAATCGAAAAAATAGTCTGGCGGATCATTTCTTTCAGTGTGTACTGAGAGATCGTCAGCGGTTCATCCTTCTCGATCATCGGTAAATAAGCAAAATCTTCTCCTGATTTTCCAGGGATATTGAATTTTGCTTTTTCACAGGTAATGGTTGCTGCATATTTATCATCGGTCTTAATGGTAACATCATTATCCGGAAGTCGTCTGATGATTTCATAGAAGATTTTTGCATCAAGAGCAACTTTACCTTTTTCTTCAATAGTACCCTCAACGATGGTTTCAATTCCCAGCTCCATATCGTTGGTGGTAAATTTGATCTGGTTTGTGGTTGCATCCATGAGAATACATTCCAGGATTGGCATTGTGGTTTTTGATGGAACTGCTTTGAGTGCGATACTTACACTTTTTAACAGACTTGATTTGGAGCAGATGATTTTCATAGTGTGTATAACTCCCTTTCTGAACAAATTGTGGTTTTTATAAATATATTTATAGAAAAAATCCGCAGTAACCGCCGTAGGGGGACAGATTTTGTGAAAAACTCCCGCAGGCCTGATGTTTTCAGGGGTTTTCCGTTGGGATAACTTTGTGTAAAAGTGGTATTTTCGCATGTGAATAACCCGGGGATAAAATTACCGCCGCGTTTTGGCAAAAAAGTTGTACACATCTCTCCACATACAATCAACACGTTATACACCAGTAATGTGGAAAACTTCCCTAACCTTGTGGATTAATCTTCTTTTTCAATATATCAATGGTATTTTTTAAGTTATCGTCGTTCTGCAATTCGTTTTCGATCTTTTCGATACCGTGCATAACGGTGGTATGGTCACGGTTTCCGAGCGCTTTTCCGATATTTTTCAAAGGTGTGGATATGATCTCACGGCAGAGATACATGGAAACCTGGCGGGGCATGACGATCTTGGAGTTTCGTTTGTTTCCGCTTAAGTCCGCAGGTGTGACTCCGTAATGCTCTGCAACAACGGAGATGATGTATTCCGGTGTGATCACTTTTTTCTCATCCGGAGAAATAATATCCTTCAGTGCCTGCTCTGCCAGCTCCAGAGTTACTTCCTTTTTCTCAAGCTTGGCTCCGGCCATGACCTTGTTGAAGGCACCTTCCAGCTCACGGATATTGGATTTGATATTGGTAGCGATATATTTGATAACATCTTCACTGATGTTGTAGCCGTTCATTTCTTCATTTTTATGAAGGATCGCCATTCGGGTTTCGTAATCAGGCAGCGTGATATCTGCGATCAGACCCCACTCGAACCGGGAACGGAAGCGCTCTTCCAGGATTTCCATATCCTTCGGTGGTTTATCAGAGGATATGATGATCTGCTTTTTGGCACTGTGAAGACTGTTAAATGTATGGAAAAATTCCTCCTGTGTGGATTCTTTTCCTATAATAAACTGAATATCATCGACAAGAAGAACGTCGATATTTCTGTATTTTTCACGGAATTTGCTCATTGCCGTGTTATTTCCGTTTCGGATGGTTTCGATCAGCTCGTTGGTGAATTCCTCACTGGTTACATACAAAACACGGCTGTTTTCGTCGTGTTCCAGAATGAAATGAGCGATGGAATGCATAAGATGCGTCTTACCAAGACCGGCTCCGCCATAGATAAACAGTGGATTGTAGGTATCTCCCGGTGATTCGGCAACTGCAAGAGCTGCGGCCTGGGCGAATTTGTTATTACTTCCTACAACGAAGGTGTCGAAGGTGTATTTTGGATTTAAATGCGCCTCTTCGTAACGTGTATCCTGAACCTGTTTATCATAAGAAGTGTTTTTTTCTGTTTTTTTGGGGAGATCTTTTTCCAGAACGAAGCGAACCTCGCATTCTTCCATGCCTGTCAGTACACAGATAGTAACCTGGAGGGGTATTTTGTAGCGTTTACTGATGTAATTGACTCCGATCGCTGCCTGTTCAGAGGGAACAACCACTGTTATCAGCTTTCCGTCAACCTCATAAACTTTTAGCGGCTTGAGCCAGGTATTAAAAGGGACATCAGTCACCTCATATTCAGATTTGACAGTTTGCAGGATCTCCTCCCATTTTTCAATAACAGCGTCCATTTTTTCCTCCCATGAGTATTATAATAACCCCAGTCTGCGACTGGAGATAGATATCCTTTTATATATTACAATGAAAATGGGGTTTTCGCAATGGAAAATCCTTGAGATTTTTGGGAAAAGAATGTGGATAATGTGGGGAAATTACTGTGGATTAGGGTGGATTATTGTGGATAAGAGTCCTGGAGGTTTCCATAAGTCGAGAATTGGTGGAAAATGTGGAAGAATTATGTGTATAAAAAAATCCACCTTAAAAATACCGCAAATAAAGGGTTTTTTTGAAAACGATGTGAACAAACTCTCCGAAAAAGTGGATAGATTTCCGGTCAATCCACAAGTTATCCACAAGTTATCCACAAAATGTGGATAATGTTACGTAAACCATAAGCGCTTTCCACATAAGAGAAAAAAATAAATACCGTAAGGTGGGGGTATTTTATAGAACCCTTGATTTTATCGGGTTTTTTGCAATTTTTACTTGACGAAAAGGAGGTTTATTTATATAATTGAAACGATGTTCTGAATGATAAGTTATTTCATAACAATTAAAAATAGATAAAGGAGGTGCTTTACCTATGAAGATGACATTTCAGCCAAAAAAGAGATCCAGAGCTAAAGTTCACGGCTTCAGAGCTCGCATGAGCACAAAGGGCGGACGTAAAGTATTAGCTGCAAGAAGATTAAAAGGAAGAAAACAGTTATCAGCATAAGCTGCAAGACCGCATTTATGTGGTCTTTTCTTCTATCCGGAGAAATATCCGCGCAGGCGGAATCTAATTAAGGAGGATTCGTTTGATCAGATCAGAGTCCTTAAAGAAAAATCAAGATTTTAAAGTTGTATATCAGAACGGAACATCGTACGCAAATCGGCTTCTGGTGATGTACGTGCTGAAGAATCAGCACATGAAGAATCGTCTGGGAATATCAGTAAGCAAAAAAGTAGGGAACAGTGTGGTTCGCCACAGACTCACCAGATTGATCAGAGAAAGCTATCGTCTCAACGAAACAGATTTTGACAGTAACCTTGATATTGTAGTAGTAGCGAGAGCCGCAGCCAAGGGCAAGAGCTTTCACGAGATCGAGAGTGCTTTTCTGCATCTTGCAAGAAAGCATCATATAACAGGGAATGAACATGATAAAGAAATTTCTGATTAAGATGATAAGGCTCTATCAAAAATATATATCGCCGATGAAGAGAACGAAATGTCCTTATATTCCCACATGTTCTCAATATGGTTTGGAAGCAATCGAAAAATATGGCGCATTTAAGGGCAGTCTTCTTGCGGCATGGAGGATATTGCGATGCAATCCTTTTTCCCACGGAGGCTATGACCCTGTGCCATGAATTATTTTGTGACTGTTCAGTACTTCCGCAGTTAGTGGACGAATGAATAGTTACCGGACTTTTACAATTGAATAAGAAGTCTAGGAGGAAATGAATTTGGAACTGTTTTTAGCAACAAAAACCGGAACTCCTATTATCGGACAGATCGCGTCTGTGATGGGATGGATCATGGATGGCATATATAAGATGCTTGACGGCCTGTTCGGAATCCAGAACATTGGTCTTTGTATCATTATCTTCAGTATTCTTATCTTTGCCTTTATGACACCGCTGCAGATCAAGCAGCAGAAATTCTCCAAGTTAAGCGCGATCATGCAGCCTGAGATCCAGAAGATCCAGAAGAAATATCAGGGTAAAAAGGATCAGGCTTCCATGATGAAAATGAACGAAGAAACCCAGGCTGTTTATCAGAAATATGGTGTTTCTCCAACCGGTAGCTGTGTACAGTTAGCCATTCAGATGCCTATTCTGTTTGCTCTGTATCAGGTTATCTACCGGATTCCTGCTTACGTTGGAAGTGTAAAGAACATTTTTACTGGTGTAGTTGACAACCTGCTAGCTGTAAACGGATACACAGATATCCTGCAGCAGTTTATCACAGACCATTCCATGACACGAGTGCGTCTCGTTATGGACAGTGCCGGAAATGCTACAAGTAACTCGATTGTTGATTTTCTGTATGCACTTTCTCCTTCCCAGTGGAAAGAGCTGGCACAGATGAATCAGTTTTCAGGATTTTCTGATGCGATCACAAAAGCATCCGGCAATATTTCCAAGATGCAGGGCTTCTGTGGCCTGAATATCGCAGACCAGCCGCTGTACTATATCATGGAATTCTTCAAAAATCATGGTTCTCTGTTACTTGCGATCGTAGCACTTCTGATCCCGGTTCTTGCATGGGCAACTCAGATGCTGAACCTGAAGCTTATGCCACAGGCTGCAACACAGCCGGCAGACGGAAATGATCAGGCCAGCGCAATGGCAAACTCCATGAAAACCATGAACATGGTCATGCCTCTGATGTCTGCATTCTTCTGTTTTACATTCCCGGTTGGTCTTGGTATCTACTGGATCGCCAGTGCTGTCGTTCGAAGTGCCCAGCAGTTTGCGATCAATCGTCATCTTGATAAGATGAACATTGATGATCTGGTTAATGAGAATATGAAGAAGATCGAAGCGAAGCGTGCGAAGGAAGGACTTCCGCCGCAGAAGATCACCAATCAGGCTCATCAGTCCGCCAAGAATATCAATAAACCTGTGATCAATAAGGGCAACAGCGGAAACAATGGTGCTTCAGACAGAGCACAGAAGGTTGATACTGCCTATGAGAAGGCAAGAAGTGCAAAACCGGGCAGCATCACAGCTAAAGCAAATCTCGTAAGAGACTTTGATGAGAGAAATAAGAAGAAATAATCAGGAACGGAGGGGTTCGTAATGGAGGATTACATTCAGTTTTCAGCAAAAACAAAGAATGAAGCTATCACAAAAGCGTGTCTTGAGCTTGGAACTTCCAGTGACCAGCTTGATATTCAGGTTATCAGTGAAGGCAGCTCCGGATTCTTCGGAATCGGCAGCAAACCTGCCGTGATCAAAGTTCGCAGAATCGAGCCAGTTTCTGATATGCAGGAGATCGATGAACTGGTAGAGTCCGTGAAACTGGACGCTATCAAAGAAGAGAAGAAATTAGAAAAGCCTTTTACTCCGGATGTAAAGAAAGAATCTGCACCGAAAGCAGCTCCTGCAGAGGAGAAGAAGCCGGTGAAGAAAGAAGCTGTACAGGTGGAGAAGGCATCCGAAGAAGCACCTGCAAAGGCAGCAGCACCAAAGGAAAGACCTGCAAGGGATTTCCAGGGCAAAGCAAAGCCTGCACGTGAGAAACAGCCAAGAGCTCCAAAGGAGCGTCAGCCGAAGGAAACACGTGAGAGAGCACCGAAGCAGGGCAGACCGATAGAGATCCTCAGCGATCCGGAGAAGATCAGAGAGGTTGAGGAGAGAGCAGTCGTATTTCTTCGTGACGTATTCGGTTCCATGGATCTTGGAGAAGTGGAGATCACATCGAAATACAACACTGCAGACGGTTCTCTGGATGTGGATTTTGAAGGTGAGGATATGGGTATCCTCATCGGAAAAAGAGGCCAGACACTGGATTCTCTTCAGTATCTGACAAGCCTTGTGGTAAACAAAGGCGAGTCTACCTACATTCGTGTAAAACTCGATACCGAGGACTACAGACGCCGTCGTAAGGAAACTCTGGAGAACCTTGCAAGAGGAATTGCCTTCAAGGTAAAGAAAACCAGAAAACCGGTAGTTCTGGAACCGATGAATCCGTACGAAAGAAGGATCATCCATGCATCTCTGCAGGGCAACCGCTATGTAGAGACAGTCAGTGAGGGAGAAGAACCTTACAGACATGTAGTAGTAAAACTGAAACGCAATAATTGATGATCCACCGGTAAAGCTATAAGCCGTATCCCGGAGCGTAAGCTCCGTGGGTACGGCTTTTTTGTATGGAACTGAAAATTAAAAATTATCATTGCAATCTCCGCAACAATTCTTTATAATCATTGAAGAGCAAATAACAAAAAGATATTTCTGCAGCGGACATCCGGAATGCAGAGATTAGAGCGTATTTGAAAAATCATTCCCGCAATCTGCACGCCCCACTTTGCGGTATATTTTGCCCGAATTCAGTTGCCGTAGCCCGCTACGGCGCCTTCATCCGGACAAAATCTCCCACAAATTGTGACGCACATCTTGCAGAAAGCCTTTTTCAAACACGCTCTAGCATTATAAATATGGAAACTGACAGAAGATGTTATTCTAGGTGAAAGCGTGAATAACACGTGTTTTTTGCGTGTAAAAAGCTTTTCCGGAGTAACATTTTTGCGTTTAACCGGATGCTTTTATCCGAATGCTTTTATCCGTTTGACAAAGGAGAGTGAAAAATGGAAGAGACAACGATTGCTGCGATTTCCACAGCCATGAGCGCATCGGGAATCGGGATCGTCAGGATCAGTGGCCCGGAGGCTTTTGAGATCGCATCCGGAGTATACCGTTCCAAGGGTGGAAAAAAATCTCTGAAAAACGTCCCAAGCCACACCATCCATTATGGATATATTTATGATAACGAAGAAATGGTAGACGAAGTGCTGGTCATGGCCATGCGCGGACCACGGACATACACAGGAGAAGATACCATAGAAATCGACTGCCACGGTGGCGTTTTAGCTATGAAAAAGGTACTGGAAACTGTGCTGAAAAACGGAGCCATTATTGCCGAGCCGGGAGAATTTACCAAGCGTGCATTCCTCAATGGAAGGATCGATCTTTCCCAGGCAGAGGCCGTTATGGATGTGATACAGTCCAAAAATGAGTACTCATTAAAGAATTCTGTAGGACAATTAAAAGGCTCGGTCCGAAAAACTGTACAGCAGATCAGAGAAAAACTACTGTACCATATAGCGTACATTGAATCGGCATTAGACGACCCAGAGCACTATGATCTGACAGGATATTCGGAAGAATTAGAGCAGATCGTAGCAGAAGAAAAAGAAAAAATACAGAACCTGTTAAAAACAGCCGGAGACGGAAAGATCATACAGGAAGGTATCCGGACCGTGATCCTGGGTAAGCCGAACGCAGGGAAATCTTCTCTGCTGAACCTGCTTCTGGGAGAGGACAGAGCCATCGTGACCGATATCGCAGGAACCACCAGAGACGTACTGGAAGAGTATATCAACCTGCATGGGATCACATTAAAGATTGCTGACACAGCCGGAATCCGCCAGACAGAAGACATCGTAGAGAAAATCGGCGTATCCAAAGCCAAAGAAATGGCAGCAGACGCAGACCTGATCCTCTATGTCGTAGATTCCTCCGTACCGTTAGATGAAAACGACGAAGAAATCATAAAAATTTTGCAAGAGAAAAAGACAATTGTCCTCTACAGCAAGACAGACCTTGAATCTGCTATAGATATAGAGGATTTAAAGAGCAGAATAAACCAGCCGGTAATCCCAATCTCCGCAAAAGAAGAAACCGGGATCACAGACCTGGAAGAAAAAATCCGGGAAATGTTCTTCAGTGGGGAGATTGACTTCAATGATGAAGTCTACATCACCAATGAACGCCACAGACAGGAGCTTTTAAAAGCACAGGAAAGTCTTTCTCTGGTAGAAAATAGCATAGAAAGCGGAATGCCGGAGGATTTTTATTCCATAGACCTGACAGATGCATACGAAAGTCTGGGACGGATTCTGGGAGAATCACTTGGGGAAGACCTTGTTAATGAGATATTTTCTAAATTTTGTATGGGGAAATAATAACCGCATGGGCTGCGGAGGCCCCGGCCGAATGGCCGCATAGATTGCGGAACTCCGGCCGTATATGCCGCATGGATTGCGGAACTCCGGTCGTATAACCGCATAGATTGCGGCTACCTGTTGTATGCCACATGGACTGCGGAAGCCCGCAGAGGGTAGATCACATTGGAATGTGAGAAAACCGCAAAGGGGCACAAGGCCGCGCCCCTCTGCACACCCCTGGGCCTTTTTTATATAGTGCAGCGATTGTGGAATGCTGAAAGAAACTAACTTGTGTCTGTATGCTTCTGTATCGGCAATTCGACACTAAGCCGAAATATATCAAACGGAACTTTGTATATTTCTGTAGGATATATTGTTGCATAATATAGATTGCGGAGACCCCGCCGTATATACCGCATAGATTGCGGAACTCCGGCTGTATATGCCGCATGGGTTGTGGAACCTCGGCCGTATATGCCGCATAGGCTGCGGCCTCCGGCTGTATGGCACATAGGCTGCGGCCCCGCAGAGGGTAGATCACATTGAAATGTGAGAAAACCGCAAAGGGGCACAAGGCCGCGCCCCTCTGCACACCCCTGGGCCTTTTTTATATAGTGCGGCGATTGTGGAATGCTGAAAGATGCTAACTTGTACCTGTATGCTTCTGTACTGGCAATTCAACACTGAGCCGAAATATGGCAGACGGAAGCAGGAATAACCCCGCAGACGTGCACCGCACGTCGAGAACCTCGTTACAGTTCCATCACAACAATAGGCACAACGTTTCACATCCAATACCGAAGCATACAGACAAAAGTCAACACCGTATCACACACCACAACCCAAGAACTCCTAAAAAAAAGCCCGAGGGGTGTGCAGAGGGGCCGTGGCTTTACGGCCCCTTTGCGGTTTTCCACAGTTTCCCAAAGCAAAAAAAACAGGCCCTCTGCCAAGAAACCAAAACTAAAACCAAAAACCAACCACACAATAAACAAAGAAAAAGAAAATCACAAAGAAAAATAAAGAAAAAGAATAAGAGAAAAAATAAAGGAGAAAAAGCATGAAAAATCTGGAACAGTTTTTCGACATCATAGTAGTAGGCGCCGGCCACGCAGGCTGCGAAGCATCACTGGCATGCGCCCGCTTAGGGCTCAACACAGTCATGTTCACAGTCAGCGTAGACAGCATCGCCCTTATGCCCTGCAACCCCAATGTAGGCGGCAGCTCCAAAGGGCATCTCGTCCGTGAGCTGGATGCTCTCGGTGGGGAAATGGGTAAAAACATAGACAAAACCTTCATCCAGTCCAAAATGCTCAACCAGTCCAAAGGCCCTGCAGTCCATTCCCTTCGTGCACAGGCCGATAAACAGGCCTACAGTACAGAAATGAGAAAGACACTGGAAAATACAGAGAACTTAACCATCCGCCAGGGTGAAGTGACCGAGCTTCTGGTAGAAGACGGGCACATCACCGGTGTAAAAACCTTCTCAGGAGCCACCTACCACGCAAAAGCTGTAGTCCTCTGTACAGGAACCTACCTCAAGGCCCGCTGCATTTACGGCGACGTCAGCAACTATACAGGACCGAACGGCCTTCAGGCAGCCAATTACCTTACGGATTCCCTGAAAAAGCTGGGGATCGAAATGTTCCGCTTCAAAACAGGAACTCCGGCCAGAATCGCCGGAAACACCATTGATTATTCTAAGATGGAAGAGCAGTTCGGAGATGAAAGAGTCGTACCGTTCTCTTTTTCCACAGACCCGGAAGCTGTACAGATCGAGCAGAAATCCTGCTGGCTGACCTATACAAACGAAAAAACACACGAGATCATCCGTGCAAATCTGGACAGATCCCCCCTTTATTCCGGAATGATCGAAGGAACCGGACCACGTTACTGTCCGTCCATTGAGGATAAAGTAGTTCGTTTTGCAGACAAAAAACGCCATCAGGTATTTATCGAACCGGAAGGTCTTTACACAAATGAAATGTACATCGGCGGAATGTCCAGCTCCCTGCCGGAGGATGTTCAGTACGAGATGTACCATTCCGTACCGGGTCTGGAGAACGCCAGGATTGTAAAAAATGCTTACGCTATTGAGTATGACTGCATTAATCCGCGCCAGCTCTATCCCACACTGGAATTCAAAAAGATCAAGGGCCTTTTCAGCGGCGGACAGTTTAACGGAAGCTCCGGATATGAGGAAGCAGCCGCTCAGGGCCTCATAGCGGGAATTAATGCAGCTATGGAGGTAAAAGGCCGGGAACAGCTGATTTTGGACCGCTCAGAGGCATATATTGGCGTTCTCATCGATGATCTGGTAACAAAGGAGAACCATGAGCCGTACCGAATGATGACAAGCCGTGCTGAGTACCGTCTGCTCCTCCGCCAGGACAACGCAGATCTTCGTCTTCGTAAAAAAGGCTGGGAGGTCGGCCTGATCGATGATGAGACATACCATAAATTACAGGAAAAAGAGCGCCGGATCCAGGAAGAGATCGAGAGAGTGGAACATGCAACCGTAGGTGGTTCTGCAGAGGTACAGAGCCTTCTGGAATCTCTGAACAGTACCCTTCTGAAATCCGGAACCACCATTGCAGAGCTGATCCGTCGGCCGGAGCTTAACTATAAGGTGCTTGCACCCATCGATAAAGAAAGACCGGAGCTTCCGGAAGATGTATGTGAGCAGGTAGAGATCAACATCAAATATGATGGCTACATCCGCCGTCAGATGAAGCAGGTAGAGCAATTTAAGAAACTGGAGCAGAAAAAGCTTCCGGAAGACATTGATTACGAAGATGTAGGAAGCCTCCGCATTGAGGCACGCCAGAAGCTGGAAGCCTACAGACCGGTGTCCATCGGCCAGGCGTCCCGTATCTCCGGTGTATCCCCGGCTGACATTTCCGTGCTTCTTGTATATCTGGAAAGCAGATCCGAACATAAACACAGATAATACAAAGAATAACAATAAAACACAGAAAATAAGAGAGGAAGCTGCATGTACAATTTAGAAATCCTGGAAAAAGGCTGCGAGGAGCTTGGGATCACACTCAGTGACACGCAGAAAAACCAGTTTATTCGGTTCTACGAATATCTTGTAGAAAAAAACAAAGTCATGAACCTCACCGGTATCACAGAATTTGACGAGGTTCTCGTGAAACATTTCCTGGACAGCCTCTGCTGCGTCAAGGCTGTAGATATGGGTAAGATAAAAACCGTTATGGACATCGGAACCGGCGCCGGATTCCCGGGTGTTCCCCTGAAGATTGCCTTCCCGGAGGTGGAAGCCTGCCTTCTGGACTCCCTCAATAAAAGAGTAAAATTCTTGGAAGAAACCTTTGCGCTCCTGGGCCTGGAGGGGATTTCCGCCATTCACGGAAGAGCTGAAGAATATGCAAAAAACAAAGCCTACAGAGAAAAATATGATCTCTGCGTATCCAGAGCAGTATCCGGACTGGCAACCCTGTCTGAATACTGTCTCCCGTATGTAAAAGTCGGAGGGCTTTTTGTCTCCTATAAATCCGGTTCTGTAAAGGAAGAAGCAGAAGCAGCAGAGAAAGCAGTAAAGATCCTTGGTGGAAAGATCAGGGATATTCAGTACTTTGACCTTCCGGGATCTGAGATCGGCCGCTCCCTGGTCATTATCGAGAAGGTAAAGAACACCCCAGGCAAATATCCGAGAAAAGCCGGAACACCGCTCAGAGAGCCACTGGCATAAGATACCTCCTGTCGAACAAAGGCAAAATCTGTCCGACAGGAGATTTTTTTGTCCGGGAGTTTCACAAAATTATCACAAATTTATCCTACTTTTATCACAAATTACTTTTACACTATAATCCGATAGAGATGCCCCTGGATTCCCCCATTCTCTGTTTCATCCAGGGGCATTTTCTATTGGTGTTGAAAAGACGCCAGAGTCAAGGGCTTCAGTTTCAGGACCTTTTGCCTCTGGCATCTTATAAAATGGGAAATCGATAATTAAAAAAAGTATTTCCCTGAGAATAAAAGGAGGAGAGTAAAGTGATCGAAGTAAGTAATCTGGTCAAAAAGTATGGCGATCATACTGCAGTTGACCATCTTTCCTTTCAGATCGAAAAGGGGAAAATTTACGGATTCCTGGGCCCCAACGGTGCAGGAAAATCAACAACTATGAACATGATCACAGGATACATTGCTTCCACAGAAGGAAAAGTGATGATCGATGGTCATGATATTCTGGAGGAACCGGAGGCAGCCAAGAAATGTATCGGCTATCTGCCGGAAATGCCGCCGCTCTATTTTGACATGACTGTTCTTGAGTACATGAAATTTGCGGCTGATCTGAAAAAAATCCCAAGAAACCAAAAAGACAAGCAGATAAAAGAAGTCATGGATATGGTAAAGATCACAGACATGAAAGACCGTCTGATCAAAAACCTTTCCAAAGGTTATCGCCAGAGGGTGGGCCTTGCACAGGCAATCCTGGGATATCCGGAGGTGATCATCCTGGATGAGCCGACAGTAGGACTTGATCCGAAGCAGATCATCGAGATCCGTGACCTGATCAAAGGCCTGAAGCAGAAGCACACGGTTATCCTAAGCTCCCATATCCTTTCCGAGGTAAGAGCAGTGTGTGATTATGTTCTGATCATTTCCCATGGAAAGCTGGTAGCCAGCGATACACCGGATAATCTGGAACGTCTGGCAGCAGGCTCCAACAGCCTCCTTATGAAGATAAAAGGCGAGAAAGACACGATTCGAAAAGCTCTGGAAACGATCGAAGGCGTAACCGGGGTGGAAATGTCCTATGACAGCGATGAGAAATTGTGGAAAACAAAACTTTCCATTCAGGAAAATGTGGATATCCGTGAAAAAGTCTTCTACGCTATGGCAAAAGCGAACTGTCCAATCTACGAGATGCAGGTTAAGAGAGTTTCCCTTGAGGATGTATTCCTTGAGCTTACCGAAGGAGAGAAAAAATCCGCCGGAAAACCGGAAAGCTCACAGTGGAAACCGGTAGAAGACAGATCATCGGAAGAAGAAAAAACTCAGGAAGAAAAAAACGGGGAACCAGAGAAGGCTTCTGATGAGAAAGAGGGGGATCAGTCATGACAGCGATTTTTAAAAGAGAACTGAAAAGCTATCTGACCTCCATGGTTGGATATCTCTTCATATTTTTCGTCCTGGTGCTGACCGGAATTTATTTTTCCGCATATCAGCTTTCAGGCGGCTATTCAAAATTTGAAACTACCTTAAGCGCACTGACCTTTGTGTTCCTGATCGGTGTGCCGATCCTTTCCATGCGTGTACTTGCAGAAGAGCGCAAGCAGAAAACGGATCAGCTTCTTCTGACCGCACCGGTATCTGTATGGGATATCGTATTTGGAAAATATCTTGCACTGGTAGCTGTGTTTGCCATTCCGGTCGTGATCATGTGCGTTTATCCTCTGATCATGAGTAAGTTCGGAACGATTTCCTATGCTTCCGCATACACCGGGATCCTGGGATTTTTCCTTCTGGGATGCGCGAATCTGGCGATCGGTGTATTTATGTCAGCACTTACAGAAAGCCAGGTAATTGCAGCAGTACTTACTTTTGTATTCCTGTTCGCCTTCTATATGATGAACGGAATTTCCTCATTCTTTTCACAGACCTCCATGTCAACCGCAGTGGCATTCGGACTTCTGATCGTGGCGATCGCTATCATCATTTATACCATGATCAAAAATGTCCTGATCTCTGTAGTGATCGGAGCTGTGGGAGAGATTGCTCTTGTGATCGTATACGTTGTAAAATCCAGTATTTTCCAGGGCGGTATCCAGAAGGTACTGAACGTATTTAACCTGAGTGGACATTATGATAATTTTACAAACGGCGTGTTTGACGTGACAGGAATCGTTTATTTTATTTCTGTTATTGCGATCTGCCTGTTCCTTACCATGCAGTCCATTCAGAAGAGACGCTGGAACTAGGGGGTGAATGGAAATGAAATTCAGTGAGAAATTTAAGAAAAATAAAGGCGAGGCAGCCGTACCGGAGACAGCACAGGACTCCGGCAAAAAGAAACATAAACCGGATCCGAAAAAGCTGGTAGGCACCATCAGCAAAAAACATATCAAAAATGGTTCCTACAGCATGGCTATGGCAGCTGTCTTTATCGTGATCGTGGTTGTGATCAATATGATCGTCGGGGCGATCCCATCCAAATATTCACAGCTGGATGTAAGCTCATCCAAGCTTTACACCATCGGTGATGAAACAAAGAAGGTACTGAAGGCACTGGATAAGGATGTTACCATTTATCAGATCGCGGCAAGCGGTTCTGAGGACGACACGATCTCCAATCTGCTTTCACGTTATAAAGATGAGTCCAAGCATATTAAAGTTGAGGTGAAAGACCCTGTTGTAAATCCGAAATTTGCATCGGAATATACAACCGATGATCTTGCGTCAAACAGCTTGATCGTAGTCTGCGGCGACAGAAACAAGGTTATCAATTACAACGATATGTATTCCTCTTCAGTAGACTATAATACCTGGCAGCAGACTACTACCGGATTTGATGGAGAAGGACAGATCACAAGTGCGATCGGCTATGTGACATCCGAGGATCTTCCGATCATGTACACCTTATCCGGACACGGAGAAAAAGATCTGGATTCCAGCTTTAAAGAAGATATCCAGAAAGCAAACATTGATATCAAGGAGCTGAACCTTCTCACAGAGGGAAAGGTTCCGGATGATGCAGACTGCCTGATGATCGTATCTCCGACCAGCGATATTTCCGAGGAAGAAAAAACAGAGCTCCTGGATTATCTGGAGGCAGGCGGAAAAGCTATGATCTTCTCGGATTATACACAGGATGATCTGCCGAACTTTGATGCGGTTCTTGAAAACTATGGTGTAAAGTGTGCCGAGGGAATCGTATTTGAGGGTGATAATCAGCATTATGGAATGCAGATGCCATATTATCTTGTACCAACAGTCAACAGCACAGATGCAAGCTCTGAGACAGCTTCTGCAGGCTCCTATGTACTGGCACCATATGCGCAGGGCATTCAGAAAACAGATGATGTAAGAGATACCGTAACCATCGACAGTATCCTGACAACCTCTGACAAGGCTTACTCCAAAACAAATATGCAGAGCAGCAATATCGAAAAGGAAGACGGAGATGTAGACGGACCGTTTGATCTTGGTGTTGCCATCACTGAGAAACTGGATGATGATAAGGAAACACAGATCGTTTACTACTCCACAGCAAATCTGATGGAGAGCCAGATAAACCAGATGGTATCCGGCGGAAATGAAAAGCTCCTTCTGGAGTCCTTAAACTGGATGACCAGCACAGACGACAGTAATTCCGTTTCTATTCCATCCAAGAGCCTTGAGTCCACAAGCCTGACAGTAACCGATTATGATGCAGCCTTCTGGAAGATCTGTACCATTGGTCTGATCCCGGGAGTATTCCTTGTTGCAGGATTCCTGATCTGGCTTAAGAGGAGAAAAGCATAATGAAAAAATCGACCAAACTTGTTTCAGCAGTTGTTGTTCTGGCAGTTCTCGGCGGCGTTTATGTGGGACTGAACACCTACGTATCCAAAGAAGAAAAGACAGAGAGCAGCGAAGAGGAAAGCAAAACAGAAGTGTTTTCCGTGAAAACGGATGACATTAAATCCCTGGAATTTATCGTAGACAAGAAGGAAGTGACCTTTGAGAAAAAAGATGATTCCTGGGTGAAAAAGGATGAGACTGCTTTTCCTGTAAATCAGACAACTCTGGATTCCGCAGCTTCCGCCATCAAAAAGGTGGAAGCGGACAGAGTCCTGGAGGATGTGGAGGATCTTACGGAATACGGACTGGATTCTCCATCTAACACAGTAACCGTTGATACCGCTGATGGGACAACGAAGCTCAACATCGGAGATGAGAATACGTCTACGAATCAGTATTACATTTCCAAGGATGATGATGACAGCACGGTATATGTAGTGGCAGCAGATACAGTGTCTCCGTTTATGAATTCCCTTTACGATTATGCACAGGGAGAAGATTTCCCGACAATTGATTCTTCCACAGTGAAAAAGGTCCAGGTCAGTGAGAATAAAGATTCCTATGTCCTGGAAGAAAATTCCGACGGAGCTACCTGGGATGTTTCCGGTGACGGAAACAGCGATAAAGAGTCTGCCGATACAACGGCAGCAGGAAATGTAACCTCCGGACTTGGAAACTTTGCATTTGACCAGTTTGTAAACTACAATGCAGAGGATCTTTCCCAGTATGGCCTTGATAAGCCCTATGCGACGATTACAGTGGATTATCAGGAAAAGGTGAAGAATAACAGCACAGACAGTACAGAATCCGGAGAAAACGATTCTACGGCCTCTGAGAGTGATTCTGAGAGCGGCGCCAGCGCTGACACGGATAGCAGCTCAGAAGATGCAGACAGCAAGACAACCACAGTGGATAAACAGCTTGTCATTTACGTTGGCGATGAGGCAGGAGATGGCAGCAGATATGTAACGGTAGATAACAAACAGATCTATACAATGTCAACGGATACACTGAGTGCAGTTATTGACAAGACGCCGTCAGATCTCTGGTCACTGATCGTCAATTATGTGTCTGTAAAAAATCTGGATCAGCTCCAGGTTACTTACGGTGAAACAACAAGTACTGTAAATGTTTCACGTGAAACATCCACAGATGATGACGGAAACGAGAAAGAAACAACAACTTATCAGCTGAATGGTAAGGAAATAGAAAGTACAACCTTTACTACCTTCTACAACAAGTTGATAAACATGGCAGGACAGAAGAGACTGACAGACGCTTATACACCGGCTGCAGATCCGGAGATGACCGCTGTATTCACAGACTCTGACAAGAACCAGACAACCGTTACCTTCTACACATATGACACAAACTATTATGCAGCTGTCGTTGGAGACAAGGTATTTCTTGTAAACAAAATGACAGTAAAAGAAATGTTCAATGCATATGAAACCATGGTAAACGGTGAAACAGAGACAGAAGCCACAGCAACACCAACAGCTGAGACGGAAAAATAAAATATTAAGAAAATAAATAAAAACACCTCGGAGATCCGCAAACAATAAGGTGCTCTCCGAATATCCGCTTGATGATCAGATATTCGGAGACACCACATAGATCAGGATTTTCCGGGGTGTTTTTATGTTGCTATTATTTTACGGTCCTTACAGATGAATAAGGTCCGTATATTTTTTTACCGTTTGTGATGCGGTATGCACGGATACGGTAGTTGGTTGCGGTGCCTGGCTTTTTATCGGTGTAGGTTGTATTTTTTGTATTGCCGATAGCTTTCCAGGTTTTACCCTGAAGACGGTAAATGGTGTAGCATAGGTGATGATTCCGTCTGTTTTTGCGGTCAGTGGATTAGATGCATACCAGGTTGCTTTTCCATTGAAAACCGCAGGCTTGCAGTCAGAAAGAGCTCCGATTTGTGAGTAGATCTGAGAAGTCATATTGCCGCTTCTTCTGAATCTGACAGGAATGTTTCTGAACTGAAATCTGCGGCATAGGTCAGGCACGGTGTACTGGCGAGCTTGATTTTCTATAACTGCTATAATTATAGCGTGGAGAATTGACGAGGACAACATAAAAAAACTGTACAGAAGCTCATCTGAACAACTGTACAGTTTTAATTTTTCTATATCTAACAGAAGGTTCGGGGGAGCTTCTGTCAGTAACTAAGTATTATGCAAGACCTCTTTCTTCCAGCCAGTCGAAGAGAACAACTTTTCCTGCTTTCTTTCTCTTGGTCATGTGATTGAACTGAAGGATCGTCAGGATTGTGAAGATCACTAACAGTGCAACCATTACAATAATGGAAGTGGTAATGCTCCGGCCACCGCTGATCGTTGCACGGAATGCGTCGACCGTATAAGTAAACGGAACGTATGCATGGATCTTTGCAACGAATGAAGGTGAAACCTCAACCGGATAAGTTCCGGCAGATCCTGCAAGCTGAACGACCATGAATACCAGCATCAGGAAGCTTCCTACTTTACCAAGAGTAATGTTGAAGAAGTACATGATAGAGGTAAAGGTCATTGATGTCAGGCAGGCGAAGAGTACGGTTTTGCCCATCTCTGCAGGTGTGAATCCGTTAAATGCACGTAACAGCAGGATCAGGCAGATTCCCTGAAGGATCGCTACCGGATAAAGGACGGAAGCTTTGCTTGCCCACCATGCGAAACCGGATTTCAGTTTGCCTTTATACTGAGCCAGAGGATACATCAGGCAGAATGCCAGTGCGCCGACCCAGAGGCCTACAGACATCATGTAAGGTGCCATTGCGTGTCCGTTATTCGGGACATCGGTAAGTTTTGTTTCATCGTTTACAACAGGAGTTGCGAACATTTTGATCGTTTCATCACTTGCTGAATTGTCTTTTACAGTGGTAGCTCCATCGCTGAGGCTTGTGGTCAGTGTCTTGGAACCGTCTTTCAGTTCTTTCATACCGCTTCCAAGCTTCTTGGAGCCATCATACAGCTGAGAGGAACCGCTCTGGATCTGGGCAGCGCCATCTGCAAGCTGTTTTGCACCATTGTTAAGTGTGCTGTTGTTGCTTACAAGCTTCTCGGTACCGCTGAGAAGTGTTGAGGTACCGTTTGCTAATGTCTTAGTACCGTTTGCAAGAGTAGTAGCACCGCTGGAAAGGGTTTTGGCTCCTGTTGAGAGCTTTTTGGTACCGTCTGTAAGAGCGGAGCTGTTTTCGGAAAGCTTAGCAACACCATCGGTGTAGGTTGTGATTCCGGTTGTCAGTGTTCCGGAACCATCGGCTAATGCTTTTGTTCCATCTGCAAGAGTAGTAGCACCGCTGGAAAGAGCATTGGCTCCTGTTGCCAGTTTCTTGGTGCCGTCTGTAAGAGCAGCACTGTTTTCGGAAAGCTTAGCAATACCATCGGTGTAAGTTGTGATTCCATCTGTCAGTGCCTTAGAACCATCTGCCAGCTGACCTGCACCGGATTTGATATCCGGAAGTGCGCCAGTGATCTGTTTGCCGGCTGTTTTCAGATTCTTTGCACCATCGTTGAGCTGCTTATCATAAGATGTCAGTTGGTCAAATCCATCGTTCAGAGCTTTGATTCCTGCTGCTGCAGCCGGGAAGGCTTCGACTGTGCCGTCTTCCAGAGACTGAAGTCCTGCGGAAACGTTCTTGGTTCCTGTGTTTACAGCCTGTGCACCCTGATACAGCTGGGTAACACCTGCAGAAAGCTGAGCGATCAGATCTGTAGGAAGCTGACTTGTAGCTGCAGATAACTGCTCTGCACCTGCGCTCATGGTTGTTGCACCTGCACTCATCTGGTTTGCACCATCTGTCATGGTTGTTGCACCCTCAGAAAGTGTGCCGGCACCCTGAGTCAGTCCTCCGGAGATCTGAGTCAGTCCGGAAGCTGCTTCGTTAAGCTTGGAAGCAACAGCATTCAGATTTTCCTGAGTAGAAGAGAGCTGACCGGATACACCAGCTGCAAGCTGTGAAACCTGATCAGAATAGCTGCTCATGTAAGAACCGTCCACGCCAGTCATTCCACCGGCTACGCTGTTTAAAGCGTTGATCACATCATTCAGAGCTGCTGCGGAAATGGTTCCGTCCTCAGAAGCGGTTGCCTGAATCGCCTGAAGCTGTGCTGCTAAATAGGTCATTGTCTGTCCGGCAGTACCGATCTTGGTATTTGCATCAGTAAGTGCCTCCGTTGTCTGCTGTCCGTATCCTGTAAGGATGTTGCTGACCTGATCACCTACCTGTGAGAACTGTGTGCCTGCATTCTGGAGAGCAGGGATCAGACTGTCTGTGATACTGCTGCTGGTCTGACTTGTGATACCTGCGGCCTGAGTGATATATCCGGCTGCGTTGTTGATTCCGTCTGCCGCATTGTTCATACCAGCTGCAGCACTGTTCATACCAGCTGCGGCTGTGTCCATACCATCCTTTGCGGAAGTAAGGCCGGCTGCAAGCTTGTTGATGGATTCCTGTGTTGTTCCCTCTTTCAGAGCAGAAACCTTATCGTTCAGGGCTTTCAGTCCGTTTTCCAGCTGCTGTGTTCCGGATATCAGTGACTGTGAGTCATCGGTTCCTTTGGTAACACCGGTATTCAGCTGAGAGATACCATTGGAAACTGTTGTGAGTCCGTCTTCAAGTTTTGCAAGCTCTTTGGCACCGGCTGCGAGTTTGCCAGCACCAGCCACATAGGTGGTAGTTCCATCTGCAAGAGTGTCAGCACCAGCTACATACTGTGTTGCTCCGTCGGAAAGAGTATCAATACCTGCACTTAATGCATTTGCACCGGATTCCAGGCTGCTTGCGCCGGATTTCAGCGTATCAGAATTTTTATTAAGCTCATCCACACCAGCGGTGTACTGCTGAACACCTTCATCCAGAGTATCTACACCGGTTGTCAGCTCAGGAACCTTTTCTGTCAGAGCTGCAACGCCGCTGTTCAGCTGGTTTGCACCGGATTCCAGGCTGCTTGCACCGGATTTCAGTGCATCAGAATTTTTATTAAGCTCATCCACACCAGCGGTGTACTGCTGAACACCTTTATCCAGAGTATCCACACCGGTTGTCAGCTCAGGAACCTTTTCTGTGAGGGTTGCAACGCCGCTGTTCAGCTGATCTGCACCATCGTCCAGGCTCTTTGCACCATCGTTAACCTTTGCAACACCATCGGTGTAGGTCTTAAGACCTTCGGTGAGACTGTCAGCACCGCTTACGAAAGTAAGAGTACTGGTGGAAAGCTTCTTAAGGTTTTTGGTAATTGTTTTGTTACCATCAGCTGCTGTATTCAGTCCGTCTTCGATCTTTCCGGATCCGTCTGCAGCTTCCTGCATTCCGTCACCTGCTTCTGAGATAGAATCAAAAACGGTTTCTGTATAGGTTTCCGTAACCTTGGAAGCAATGTTATCACGAAGCTTCAGCATTGCTGTTTCACTGAGCTTGGAGGCGATATAGTTGGTTCCAGGGTTTGTCTCATAGGATAGCTCCATTTGCTTTGGCTCGTTGTCCATTACAGTGGCTGCGTTTGCGGAGAAATTTTCCGGAATTTTGATAACCATGTAATAGGTTCCATTGGCCAGACCGTCCTCTGCTGTCTTGCTGTCTACAATGTTAAATGCCATTGAGTCGTTGTCTTTCAGCTCATCCGTCATGTCCTTACCTATGCTTAAGGTCTTGCCATTATACTCGACAGGTTTGTCTTCGTTTACCACGGCCACTGGCAGGCTGTCTACGTTTCCGTAAGGATCCCACATGGATTTCAGAAACAGACCTGCATAGATGATCGGGATTACGATAATGGCGATTACGACGATAAGCATGAGCTTGTTACGAAGTAAGCTTTTCCATTCGTTTTTGATCATATTACCTATCCCTTTCTTATTAAATTGTATTATCAAACATAGTTGATTAATCAAACTTTATTCCAGTAATGGCGACGAGATCTATTAATCATATTAAAATCTATTAATAGCTTTATATTCCATTATCAAACAAAGTGTTGATTTTCTTTACGTGATGTATTATACTAAACACATACCACAGATACAACCATTAAATCTTTACTGAATGTATATTAATAGACGGAAATAATGGAAGTGTCTATTACAAATAAAAAACTGCATAATAGACAAAAAGTACGTTATTTCCTTTGAATTTATGTGCAGTTGGTAATATTAAATGCAGACAGGATTCCTATGTTTCAACACAAATATGCAGCAGATATCTGGTATCGTGTAGGTCGGCGTCGTTAACAATTTTGATCTTGTCAATTCTTAACAACAGCAGATATCTGGTATCATACAGATCGGCGTAGAGAAAGCGAATGCTTTTATTCGTTTGAAGGATGCATTATCATTGTATGACAGTTGCAGAGTATCGTAAGTGACAGGTGATTGAGGCGGAGGAAACGTGCTTGCTTTTTTGAATTGCAGGGGGAATTAAGATGGCGGAAAAAGTTGACAGAAGAGTACGTAAGACCAAGGCACAGTTGCGGGCGGGGCTTGCCCGTCTTATGCAGAAGAAGAGCATTAAGGAGATTACGGTAAAGGAACTGGTGGAAGAAGTTGATATCAACCGCTCCACATTTTATCTTCACTATACAGATATCTATCAGATGCTGGAATCCATTGAGGCTGAATTGATGGAGGAAATCACGCATCTGGTGGCAGACTATCCTCTGGATCCTCTTAATAATAAGGAGAGCTCGTATCCTTTTATTGAGCAGATATTTACGATCCTGGATCATAATAAGGATATTTGTATCGCACTTCTTGGAAAGAATGGAGATATGGCTTTTGTGAATCGTATAGAAAAACTGATCGCAGATACAGTGCTGCATCGCTTGTCAATTCGTCTGCCGAAAGACAACCGTGATATTGAGTATGCGTATGCGTTTTGTCTGAATGGATGCGTGGGAATGATCAAGACATGGCTGTCTTCTGAGAATCAGGAGAGTACACAGCATATGGCAGAGCTGACACATAAGCTGATCGATAATACAACACACATGTATCTGGAGCAGGCACTTAGATAAGAGAAATGTCCGGATGCATGCTGTGAGTCTGGTAAAAAATAAAGAGTATTGTTTCACGTTTGTTTGAGGGAAAACTTATGTTTCACGTGAAACAGTACTCTTTTTTTATTGGCTTTTTGTTGGTTTATAGCATTTCCACAAATTACTGCATGAAGATCAACGGCTCCGAACATGAACAATGTTCTTTTGATACGTTGATTTCCAAAATTACTATAGATAAATTTTGTTTTTGGTGCCGGATCATAAGCTGTTTTTACAGGAAAATAGCTACCTGTTCCAGGAAATGTTCCGGATCTTCCAGATGAGGAAGATGTCTGGTTTCCGGGATCACAGCGGTTTCAATGGAAGAATTCAGCTTTTGATATTCCTCTGCGATAAGAGAAGCGGAAGCTTCTTTTTCTCCGGAAATAATATAGATGCATGCATCGGAAGATTCTACGGCATTATTAATGCTGATATTCAGGTATTTGCCAATGTAGCTGGAATACAGATATTTGGCGTTGGAACCGCCCTTGTGAGCGGATTCATAATAGGTGTCTACCAGTGTATCTGTTACATGGAAGGGATTGTAGAACAGCTTTTCCATAAACAGACTGCTGATGGATTCGCGGGAAGCTACCATATGATAGATCAGAGTTCCGAAAATCGGAAGCTCGATAAAATACTTAAAGAGCTTGTTGTCTTTACAAGGTGCCTGCTTCAGGGAACTGAAGCTTGGTGGATTGACCAGCATGATCTTGCGGAAATGGTCGGAATTGTTACGGTAAGCCATGATCGCAAAAGAACCTGAGAAACCACTGGCAATAACATCGGTTTCCTCACGAATCACATTCTTGGCAAAATCACAGAGTAACTGAGCAAATACAAAATTGGTATAAGTAATATCCGGTTTTTCGGAACGTCCACATCCAAGAAGATCAATGGTGTAAACGGTATGTTCGGTTGCGAGCTGCTTCTCTATGGCATTCCATTCATAACCGGAAGCACCTGGCATGATATCATGAATAAGAAGAATAGGGGTGCCATGTCCCTGTTTTGTATAAAAAATCTTTCCAAAACGCCAGTCATAGGTTCTGCTGTGTGGCTGTTCCAGCATATCTTTAAGCTGAGATGTGGCATCTATGAAACGGTTAGCAATATGAATAACACCTGCGGCAGTTCCGACTAAAGCTGCAAGAGTAAGTAGTCTGTGTCCATTTTTCTTCATTAAAAAGCCTCCTGGAATTCGTAAAAATAATCAGGACAGATGTAACGTAATTCAGGTATCTGATCTGATTTTTTCTGAATATTTCTTTGCTTTATTATACGACAGGAACGAAAAATTTACAATGCTTTTGTGGGAACCCTAACCTTGTTATTGTATGCTGACGCTACTGTCCATTCTGTTCTTGGCGATGATCGCTAAGTTGCTGTT
The DNA here is from genome assembly GCF_003479245.1 of Ruminococcus sp. AF17-12. NCBI lineage: Bacteria > Bacillati > Bacillota > Clostridia > Eubacteriales > Oscillospiraceae > Ruminococcus > Ruminococcus sp. AF17-12. The sequence goes on along the minus strand of NZ_QUGY01000010.1, from coordinate 61,166 downwards.
CGTTCTGCTTTTAGTAACGCGCTTCGCAATGCAAAGAATTTATGTTGATCGCATAAATTGGTGCGGTATGGTCTCGGGCTTTCGGCGACCTTCGTTCACAAAAAAACTTACGGAATTTAACGTTGAACAGTAACGCTCGCTAAGTTGCTGTTCGTTCTGCTTTCAGTAACGCACTTCGTAATGCAAAGAATTTATGTTGATCGCATAAATTGGTGCGGTATGGCTTCGGACTTTCTGCGGCCTTCGTTCACAAAAAAACTTACGGAATATTATCAGTGAACAGTAGCATCGCCAATATGCTTCATGATACATAGAAATCAGATTTTGAACCGAATCAAGTAAATCCCCTGCTTTAATTGCGAAGAGCAATAAGCAGAGGGTGGGGACTTACTTGTATCAGGAGGAGGAAAAGCTCCTTCTGATAAACTGCGAAGCAGTTATTTGGTTATGAGCAAGTAGCGAAGCGGATGCTGTTATCCGCTGGAATGCTTTTATACTTCAGTAAAATACCAAGTGTTTCACGTGAAACATTGGACTTGTTATCCGACAGAGCTGATGCTATACAGGATTACCGAGGATGATGTTGATAAGGGTTTTGTTCAGCATCAGTGTGCGGTTCCATGGATTGAGAATTACTCCCTCAACAGACGGCTCTTGCAATGCAGAAGCAAAAATCTTATCAATATCTGCGGTAAATGAGGACATGATCTTATCACTGCCTTTTAACTCTTCGTCAAAGCTGGTAAATGCAGCCCACCATTGCTTTCCATCGTTGGTTTTGATCGCATGAAGAGAAATTTTTCCATCACCTTTTGGAGGTTCTACAGCAATGATCAGCTGTGCCTGCTCCTGCATTCTGTGACGGATCACGGTGAGAGTATGAGCAAGCATTTCTTCGGTTGCTTCTTTTTGGAGTGCTGCAATGGCAGTTTCGATCTTTTCATTGCCATTTAAAGTCTTGTCTAATTGTTCTTTATAGAAATCGTTGCGATTATTTGTGGTGTTCATGTATAAAATATTCCTTTCGATCAGATGATAAATGACTAGTACATTGTTTTCGAAATAACTATACCAATTACTTGTTGGTGAATCCGACTGCACAGATCTAAAAGTCTCAGCATAGCCAGCTACGCCTGCATTTTTATACCTGCACACTCGAATCCACATCCCACGCGATTAGTATAGTTATTTACGAAACAATGTATTAGCCGCAAACTGCAAGGAGTTTGCGGATGCTTTCTTTATGGATTATAGCATTTCAGGGGAAAATGAGGCAAGAGAAGAAGTGTTTTTAACTGAATCAAATAAGTCCCCTGGTTCGATTTCGAAAAGCAATAATCAGGGGAACTTGCTTGCATCAGGAGAAGTGCAGGCTCCTTCGGATAAACTGCGAAGCACTTATTCGGTTATGAGCAAGTAGTGAAGCGGATGCTTTTATCTGCTTGAATTTTAAATCAAGAAGTTTCCTGATTACTGATCACTCCGTTCTTGGTAATACACTTCGCGATGCACAGAAATTATGCTAATCACATAAATTTGCATGGTATGTCCAGGGCTTTCAGTGGTCTTTGCGCACAAAAAAACTCGGAGGATAATATTACCAGTTAACAGTAAGTCCCCTGCTTCAATTACGAAAAAGTAATAAGTAATAAGCAGTGGGTGGCGTGTATTAGGAAGAATGCAACGGCGTTTAGAAGCAGGGAAAAGAATAGTGGGCATGTCTAAAAACAAGGTACTGCACTAATTCATGTGGCCACTGTTATGGGTACATTGTAAGCAGGTCCTGATAAATTGCAAAGTAGCTATTGGGTGTAGAACTGCGTAGCGAATACGGGTATTTTTATTCGTTTGATCCCAAATTGGATAGATATGTTTGCACACTTGAAGGTGAGTTGCCAGATACTGTCATCAGTATTCCCCATGATTTCGGTCAGATGCTTTTGTGAACTGGATGGGGAATTAACAAGTTAAGTGAATGTAGTAAAAATGTGTATTTATATGAAAAAATGGAGGGGAAGGCGGAAAATATGGGGGATTTTATAGAAGAACGATATAAGAGTAAGGATGAAATAAAGAGAAATGAGAGATTATTTCTGCGAAGAGAACACTATGATAATGATAATAAAACAAACGTTAAGTACGATAAAAAGGACTTTATAAAAGAAAATACTGGCAAATAAAGAGAAATAATAGGATATTTACGAATAAAAAAGTATTAAAGTACAAATTATAGTACTTTAAATAAAAAAGTACGATAAAACGTACTTTGCACGCATGTACATATAAAAAAGCCTTAAAATATAAAATGTGCACCTGCACACATACGGCAAAAAGATAAAATATAGATCCGTTCCTACTTTAAACATGTGAAATTTTGATTGATCGAATAAAAGAAAGCAGCTGCTTCGATTACAAAAAAACAATAAGCTGTGGGTGGGAAAATACTTGTACTCTTCCTGATAAACTGTAAAACAGCTATTTTGTGTAAAACTGTGATCGAATGCAAAAATTTTTGTCCGCATGACTGGGATAAAGGGAAGACAGGGAAGTCTTTTACGGCTTGATTTAGAAGAAAAAAGCCTATTAAGTGAAATTTATTTTATGCCAGTTCTATGCCGGAACCTTATTCAGATACATTTTATATTGGATATTACAAAATGAAACTATGCTTGAAAAAGCCTTTAGTTAACATGTACATAACGAATATATAACAGGATTGGAAGAAAAATGAAATAAATACGCAAATCTTTCGTAAACATAATAAAATAAACAAAAATCGAAAATTTCAGTTTCATAATATTATATTTTTTTCGCGAGAGATACATGTATTTCACACTATAAAAACACTCCGGGAAAAGAAGTTTCCATTTACTATATATAGATGCTTTTGGGGAATATAAAGATAACAGCCACATTATTTTGTGGATGGAGTTTCTTGTATTTTTTATATGCTTTCGTGATATAGATAATGCCAGAGAGAATATATCGGAGTATTTTTTTGATATTTCTCATTGATTTTATAATGTGTTCGTAACTGTTCAGTACCCTTGCAGTTACAAGTCAAACCGTGTCCTGGATCGATTTCGTTGATGGCATTTTTAACCGGATCGAGGAAGTCACTTGATTCAATTATGAATATTGGTTTGATAATCCATCTTCGGATGTTTCACGTGAAACATCCGAAGACAGATTAAGAATAAAGAGTTATAACCCCATCTTTGACAATTGCAGAAATAAAAAACAGCTGTAGTTCGTGCTTATGTGTTTTATGGTAGGTTTAATATAGATTTTAATCGAATCAAGTAATTCACCTGCTTCAATTGTGAACTACAATAAGCAGCGGTTGGGGACTTGCTTGTATCAGGAGAAGTACAGTCTCCTTCTGATAAACTGCGAAGCATTTATTAAGCTATGAGCAGTAGTGAAGAGGATGTTTTTATCCGCTTGACTTAAAAAATGTTTCGCAACAACGACAACTCATATGCGCTTTACGGTAGCGTGATATAGTTTTTAATCGCGTCAGGAGGTCCCCTGCTTCAAGTGTAAGAAGCAATAAGCAGCGGTTGGTGACTTGCTTGTATCAGGAAGAGTACAAGCAAGTTTTGATAAAATGCGAAGCAGTTATTCGGTGTAAAGCTGCGTAGCAACTGCGGATGCTTTTGTTTGTATGACTCGAATCAGGAGTTCCCCCCTGTTTTTGGCTTCAATTGCAAGAAACGATAAGCAGTGGTTGAAGAACTGCTTCTTATCAGGGAAGAGTAGCTTGTAGTCCTTTTGGTAAATCGCGAAGCAGTTATTCAGTGTAGAACAGCGAATGTGTTTACAGATGCTTTTATTCGCTTGATAATAATAGTAATGTTTTTAGTGTTCAGATAAAATTTGAAAATGCTATAAATGCTGTAAAAGAAAGGGATTTCGATGCCTATGTAGCAGTGTGCAAGGTTCCATAAAAGATAATATCTATACCGAGAAAATCGAATTATTTTCGAGATTACGATAAATCAGAACAATTTCAGCAAAATATCTATAAATGGGAACTTCATTTCTCGGTACGTTTTTATGGCGTAATGGCGTAAAATATATAGTCTGATTGAAAGCAAATAAAACTGGAAGTTTATGCGGAGTTGATGGACTTTATAATCGATGTACTGTTACTGTCAAACTTCTGTTTAGTCCGGAATGAGTTTGGGTATACTACACAATAAATAAAATAATTCAAAACCTATTTTCTATTGTTTCACGTGAAACATTATGTGGCAGTTTAAAAATAAAAGTGTTATAATGATATCCAATGAGTAAAAATCCCTTAAAAAAATAAAAAGGAGGGGTACAATGGGACGAATCATTGCAGTTGCCAATCAGAAAGGCGGGGTTGGAAAATCAACGACAGCCATCAATCTATCGGCCTGCCTTGCTGAAAAAGGGAAAAAGGTTCTTGCCATCGACATTGATCCGCAGGGAAATACGACCAGTGGACTTGGCGCAGACAAGAATGCAGTAGAAAACACCCTTTATGAGCTGCTGCTTGGAGAAGCAGAGACCAAGGATACCATTATAAAGAACGTTGTAGACAATGTTGACCTGATACCATCGAATATGAATCTTTCCGGTGCAGAAATTGAACTGGTTGATCTTGAGGATAAAGAATTTATTCTGAAAAAGATCACGGATAAACTTCGCCGGAAATATGATTACATAATCATGGATTGTCCGCCGTCACTGAGTATGCTTACAATTAATGCTTTGACAGCCGCAACCTCCGTTCTGGTGCCGATTCAGTGTGAGTATTATGCATTGGAAGGTTTGTCACAGTTGATACATACCATCGAACTGGTAAGAGACCGATTGAATAAGAGATTGAAGATCGAAGGCGTGGTCTTTACTATGTATGATGCCAGAACAAATCTGTCACTTCAGGTTGTAGAAAATGTAAAAGAAAACCTGGACCAGAATATATACAAAACGATCATACCGAGAAATGTACGACTTGCAGAGGCACCAAGCTATGGAAAACCGATCAATCTGTACGATTCACGATCTACAGGAGCAGAGAGTTATCGCCTCCTGGCAGAAGAAGTTATAGGCAGGGAGGGCGAGTGATGGCTGGAAGAAGAACAGGAGGCCTTGGAAAGGGTCTTGACGCACTGATCCCGAACAAAGCAGGCGGTCCGTCAAAGGAACCTGCAAAAAAGACAAGATCTGCAGTTGTAAAAAAAGACAAACCAACTGAAAAAGATAGTCCGGCCGCAGAACGACTTGTGAAAATTTCCAGCGTAGAACCAAATCTGAATCAGCCCAGAAGACATTTTGATGAGGATGCGCTGCTGGAACTTTCGGAATCCATTAAACAGTACGGTGTTCTTCAGCCGTTGTTGGTATCCGATAAGAAGGATTATTTTGAGATCATTGCAGGCGAACGCCGCTGGAGAGCTGCCAAGATGGCAGGGCTCAAGGAAGTTCCTGTTGTTGTAAAAGAGTTTACAGACCAGGAAATCGTAGAAATTTCCTTGATCGAGAACATTCAGCGGGAAGACCTGAATCCTATAGAGGAAGCGATGGCATACAAACGTCTGATGGAAGAGTTTCACCTGAAACAGGATGAAATCGCAGACAGAGTTGCCAAAAGCAGAACTGCAGTAACTAATTCCATGCGTCTTCTGAAGCTTTCTTCAAAAGTTCAGGAAATGGTAATTGCAGATATGATCTCAGCTGGTCATGCGAGAGCACTTCTGGGAATTTCTGATGAAGCTCTTCAGGAAACAACAGCCATGAAGGTTTTTGATGAAAAACTCAGTGTTCGTGAGACGGAAAAACTTGTAAAGAATCTGGTTTCTCCTGCGAAAAAAGTAAAAACAGAGAGAAACACAGCAGAAGATGCCATTTATGAGAGCCTGGAAGAAAAAATGAAAGGTATCATGGGAACAAAGGTATCCATTCAGCGAAAGAAAAACAACAAAGGTAAAATTGAAATTGAATATTATTCCAGAGATGAACTGGAGAGGATCATTGATCTGTTCGAATCTATCAGATAGGAGGCAGAATGAGCGGGATTTTTGAAAGCATGGGAATTGATTCCGGGATTGTGATCATTGTTTTGCTGATCCTTACCATCATTCTTCTGATCAATGTGGTGAGTAGCAATATGCGTCTCAGCCGTTTGGAACGGAAGTACAAGATGTTTATGAGAGGCGGAGATGCACAGTCACTGGAAAAAGTTTTTGTAAGAAAATTTGCACAGATCGACCGGCTGTATGAAGCAAAGGAAGATCATGATCATGACATCAGCTTTATCAAAAAAAATATGAATGTAATGTTCAGCAAATATGGCGTTGAAAAGTATGATGCATTTGATGATGTAGGTGGAAAACTCAGCTTTGCACTGGCGCTTCTTGATAAAAACAATACGGGTCTGATCTTGAATGCGGTTCACAGCCGCGATAACTGTTTCCTTTATTTAAAGGAGATCGTAAAAGGTGAGTCCTATGTTGTACTTAGTCAGGAAGAAGTGGAAGCTTTGAGAAAAGCAGTAAACTTTGGACTTGGTGAGATTGAGAAGGAATAAAAAACTGCAAAGAGTAAGAATATTTTTAATACAGGAGGAATATCATGTTAGACATTAAGTTTGTGAGAGAGAATCCGGAGGTTGTAAAGCAGAATATCCGCAATAAGTTCCAGGACAGCAAACTGGAGCTGGTTGACAAGGTTCTCGAACTTGATAAAGAAAACAGAGAGATCAAGCAGGAGGTTGAGGCTCTCCGTGCTGAGAGAAACAAGATCTCCAAACAGATCGGTGCTCTTATGGGCCAGGGAAAAAGAGAAGAGGCAGAAGAGGTTAAAAAACAGGTTGCTGCATCCGGAACTCGTATTGAGGAACTTTCTCAGAGAGAGAAAGAGGTTGAGGAAGAGCTTCTGAAAGATATGATGGTGATCCCGAACATCATCGATCCTTCTGTACCAATCGGTAAAGACGACAGCCAGAACGTAGAGATTGAGAAATTTGGTGAGCCGGTTGTTCCGGATTTTGAGGTTCCGTATCATACAGATATCATGGAGAATTTTGATGGAATCGATCTTGACAGCGCAAGACGTGTTGCCGGTAACGGATTCTATTATCTGATGGGTGATATCGCACGCCTTCATTCCGCAGTAATTTCCTATGCAAGAGATTTCATGATCAACCGGGGATTTACTTACTGCGTACCGCCTTTCATGATCAGAAGCAACGTTGTTACAGGCGTTATGAGCTTTGCGGAGATGGATGCTATGATGTACAAGATCGAAGGTGAGGATCTTTACCTGATCGGAACAAGTGAGCATTCCATGATCGGTAAATTCATTGACCAGATTATTCCGGAGGAAGAGCTTCCGAAGACACTTACAAGCTATTCTCCGTGCTTCCGTAAAGAGAAAGGTGCTCATGGACTTGAGGAGAGAGGTGTTTACCGTATCCATCAGTTCGAGAAACAGGAGATGATCGTTGTTTGCAAGCCAGAGGAGAGTAAGATGTGGTTCGACAAGCTGTGGCAGAATACAGTAGATCTGTTCCGTTCTCTTGATATTCCGGTTCGTACGCTTGAGTGCTGCTCCGGTGACCTTGCTGATCTTAAGGTAAAATCCCTCGATGTTGAAGCATGGTCTCCACGTCAGAAGAAATACTTTGAGGTAGGAAGCTGCTCCAACCTTGGAGATGCACAGGCACGTCGTTTGAAAATCCGTGTAAACGGCAAAGATGGCAAGAAATATCTTGCTCATACATTAAACAATACAGTAGTAGCACCTCCGAGAATGCTCATTGCTTTCCTGGAGAATAACCTGAATGCAGATGGATCTGTAAACATTCCAAAAGCTCTGCAGCCATATATGGGCGGTATGACAAAGATTGAGAAAAAGACACGCGCGTAAGAGAAACGCAGGCTTTTTCAGGGAGGTGTTCTTGTGCACAGTTATTTAAAGACCGTTGGTTTTTCACAGATTACCAGAAGAAGTGAAATAAAAGAGATCATTCGTGATGTGATCGCAAGCTACGATGAAAAGGTTTGCGTGGAAAATCATCCGGAAGGCGTATTTGTACAGTTTTCCAAGAATTATGGCTGTGACTGTGGAATCAGCGTTTGTGGTCAGTACGATGAGAACGGTGAGTTTCACGTGGAATATTATTTCCCATTTTTCAGGGGAACAGGAATCACATCCAGGGAAAAAGTGACTGTTGAACGTCATACAGATAAGGAATCTTATGCAGGAGCATGTGATGATTTGCGTATTGGCGTGACTATGATCTTTTATCTGCAGAATCTGGCAGAATATATGCAGGAGAAATACAAAGGCCTGAAAGACCCGGGGGACCGTCCGGTGACGGTTTCCGGTCTGGCTTCTGAGGGAAAGATCCTGTTTCCGCTGCAGAAGGATAAGGAAGCGGTAAAGGTGGAGAGAGAACTTTCCAAAAACAGGACTAATCTGATCGCAGCAGCGCGTAATGGTGATGAGGAAGCTATGGAGAGCCTTACAATGGAGGATATGGATACTTACTCCATGATTTCCCAGAGAATTGTTACAGATGATGTTCTCACGATCGTGGACTCTTATTTCATGCCTTATGGAATTGAATGTGATCAGTATAATGTTCTTGGTGAGATTCTGGATATCATGAAATTTAAGAATATCCTGACAGGTGAAGAAATCTGCCAGATGACTATAGAGAGCAATGATATACAGTTTGATATCTGCATCAACAGCAAAGATCTTCTCGGTGAACCGGCAGTTGGACGCCGCTTCAAAGGAACAATCTGGCTGCAGGGTCAGCTGCACTATTAAGTTTTCAAATTTAGAATTAATTCTTGTAATTTCAAAATAAATATAGTAAAATAATGGTTGTGAAACTTTTGGAAGTGTTCGAAATGTTTCACAACTATATATGTCCATATAGCTCAGCTGGATAGAGCACTCGCCTCCTAAGAGAAAGCCGAGGCATTCCCCAAAGGGAAAAAATGAAAAACAACTTTCAGTTCGAATCTATTCTGAAAAATGCTAATGGTGACAACAAAGCATTCCCCAAATTGGGGAACGTTCTAATGTTACCAAATCAAAAAAATCTGTAGATTGACAACTCGAAAAAGAGTTGATAATCTTATATATGGCCGAAGGGAAAAATCCTAGAAACCCAGTAAAATCAAGGGTTTGCGGCATGTGTCGTCATAGCTCAGCTGGATAGAGCACTCGCCTCCTAAGCGAGGGGTCGGAGGTTCAAATCCTCTTGGCGACGGGCTTCAAAGCGTTCGAAAATGTTAGCTGGATTAGCTGACAACGAACGCTTTTGTTATTTTCTAATCACGTTCGTGACATGATTTTCCATTCAAAATGATCAATTTCCAGCTAACGCAATCTGATTTTTGTTAGCTGACAGCTAATCAAAATTACCGGTTTGCAAACATGGGTTTTAGGAAGTTCAGCTAACATTTGGGTTCCGCTCTGTTGTCACCCCTTATTCGGGGATGTAAATCAGAGAAAAGGCGGGAAAAGAAACAATCTCTCCCAAACCTGCAAACATGAATTAGCTGAAACAGTATTCAATTCTATTAGCTACAGCTAATGGTCAAACAGCAATGTCTGTTTGGAACTTTACTATCTATAAAAGTTCCAGGCAGGCATTTTTTATTTCCTGAATCCTGGAGGAAAGGAGTCAAGATGACTGAACCAAACAGACAATCAGAAGAAAACGAAGAAAGAATCATAGAAATTGAGATTGAGCGTCTTCGACCGTTCAAAGAGCATCCGTTTCAGGTGAAGGATGATAAGGAAATGTTTCTTCTGCAGGAAAGCATTGAAAAGTATGGAATATTAAATCCGCTGATCGTCAGACCGGTACCGGATGGATACTATGAGATCATATCCGGCCACAGAAGAAAACATGCTGCGGAGAAACTGGGATACCGTAAAGTACCGGTAATCATCCGGGTATTAAGTGAAGATGATTCCATCTTGAGCATGGTAGATTCCAATCTTCACAGAGAACGGATCAGCTACAGTGAAAAAGCTTTTGCTTACAAACTGAAGAATGACGTATTAAAAAGAAAAAGTGGTCGAAAAAAGAGCCAAGTTGACCACAAAACACCAAGAAAGCGGGCAATAGAAATCATCAGTGAAGATTGTGGTGATAGCCCAAAACAAGTGCAGCGTTATATCTCACTGACAAAACTGATACCGGAAATGTTGCAGAAACTGGATGATGAGATCATTTCTTTTTGTCCGGCTGTAGAGATAGCTGCATTAAGTGAAAAAGAACAAAGAGAACTGCTTGTAGCAATGGAGTATGCACAGGCAATCCCATCACTCTCACAGGCCCAGAGGATCCGGCAACTGAGTAAAGAAAAACAGTTGTCACTGGAAAAGATGGAAGAGATCATGTGTGAAGTGAAAAAGGGTGAGATCACAAGAGTGGCATTCACAAACGAGCAGTTGCACAAGTATTTTCCAAATTCTTATACACCGGCAATGATGAAACGGGAAATACTGGCACTGTTGAAATTATGGAAAAAAGAATCATGGGATAGTTAAAGGAGGAAGAAATCATGTGTAAAGTTATATCCGTAGTAAACCAGAAAGGTGGCGTCGGAAAGACCACCACAACCGTAAATGTAGGCATTGGACTGGCAAGAGAAGGTAAGAAAGTGTTGCTGATCGACGCGGATCCACAGGGAAGTTTAACCGCAAGTCTTGGATATGAGGAACCGGATGATCTTCGCATCACACTGGCAACGATTATGATGGATGTCATTAACGAAGAAGAAATCTCTCTGGAAGATGGTATCTTACATCACCAGGAAAATGTAGATCTACTTCCGGCAAATATTGAGCTTTCTGCCCTGGAAGTAACGATGGGAAATGTTATGAGCAGAGAAATGATCATGAAGGAATATATCGATGCGATAAGAGGCCGATACGATTATATCCTGATCGACTGTATGCCAAGTCTTGGTATGATGACAATCAATGCACTGGTCTCTTCCGATTCCGTGCTGATACCTGTACAGGCCGCATATCTGCCGGTGAAAGGACTTCAGCAGCTGATCAAGACCATTCTTACAGTAAAGAAAAGGCTGAACCGGAAACTGGCGATTGAGGGCATTCTGTTGACTATGGTTGATTTCAGAACCAATTACGCAAGGGACATTGCATCGAGAGTACATACAACATACGGAAGCCAGATAGAAGTATTTGAAAATGTGATTCCGATGTCTGTAAAAGCAGCTGAGACCAGTGCAGAGGGAAAAAGCATCTACATGCACTGCCCGAAAGGAAAAGTTGCCGAAGCATATAAGAACTTAACACAGGAGGTTTTGAAAAATGAAAAATAGAAGTGGCGAAAAGATTAAACTGGCAAGCATTGATGAACTGCTTGGTGTGGTAAATGAAGAATCTGCAATGGAGATAGAGATTAGTAAGATCCATCCGTTTAAAAATCATCCGTTCAAGGTGCTGGATGATGAAAAGATGCAGGATCTGGTTGAAAGTGTAAGGATCAATGGAGTACTGACACCGGTACTGCTTCGAATGGATGATAATGAAGAATATGAAATGGTATCCGGTCACAGAAGAATGCATGCAGCACAGCTTGCAGGACTTACAACTATTCCGGCAATCGTAAGAGAATTATCGGATGATGATGCCATTGTGGCTATGGTGGATGCTAACATTCAGCGAGAGGAATTGTTGCCGAGTGAGAAAGCATTTGCTTATAAGATGAAACTAGAGGCAATGAAAAGACAGGGAGTTAGAACAGATTTAACTTTGTCTCAAAATGAGACGAAGTTGAGATCTGATGAAGTCTTGAGCAAGCAAGTTGGGGAAAGTAGAGCTCAGGTTCAAAGATTTGTACGATTAACAGAACTTATTCCGGAACTTCTTGATCTGGTAGATAACAAGAAGCTTCAGTTTACGGTTGCTGTCAATATCTCCTACATCGATAAGGAAGTACAGGGATGGATCTACGAATATATCAGCGACACCGGATTCATCAAACCAAAACAGATTGCAGCACTCAGAAATCAGCTGAATGATGGACCAATCAATCAGATTCAGATGTTATCGATTTTCAATAACTGTGTGATGGCAAAGAAAGTATCCCGGTCTCTTACTTTCTCAGAAAAGAAACTGACAAAGTATTTTCCGGATGATTATACAGCCAAAGATATGGAGCAGGTGATTGAATCATTATTAGAAAAGTGGATGCAGGAACAGTCCTGTTAAGGAGAGAAAAAGCTAAGAAAACAATGTCAAAGAAGTTTAAAAAGAGGACTTCTTAGCAGAAAATGAAAGGAGGAAATTATGGAGAAAAAAATGACATTTAATTATTTTTACGGTACCGAAGCTGATCAGTTCAGCTTCTACCGCATACCAAAAGCATTATTTACAGACAGCTATTTTAAAGATTTATCAAGCGATGCTAAAATTTTATATGGACTGATGTTGGATCGAATGTCTCTTTCCATCAAAAATCAGTGGTTTGACGACAAAAACAGAGCATATATCTACTTTTCCATCGAAGATATCATGGAATTACTGAACTGTGGCAGAAATAAAGCCATCAAATCCATGAGAGAGCTGGATGACGAAACAGGAATTGGTCTGATTGAGAAACGCAGGCAGGGATTTGGAAAGGTGAATGTTATCTACGTAAAAACCTTTATGCCTGAGAAAACAGATGAGAAAAAATTTGGAGAGGAATTAGAGAAGTTTAAAAAACAAACTTCTGTGGAAAATGAAGAGCCTGCAGAAGTTTACAATTTAAACTTCATGAAGTCCCAAAATCAAACTTCTAGAAGTCCCGAAAACAAACTTCAAGAAGTTTACATTTCAAACCCTAATAATACTAATCTTAGTTATACTGAAATGAATGATAATAAATCTAATCCTATCATATCTGTGGATGAGAAAAGATTTGATAGCGATAACCGCTCTGAGGATTATCAGGCTTATGAAAACCTTGTCAAAGAGACCATTGATTATGAATCACTGGAAGTAACCCATCATGACGATATGCGACAGGTAGATGAAATCGTGAACCTGATCGTAGAAACTGTGATGTGTAAAAATGACAAGATATTGATTGCCAGCAACTGGTATCCGGCATCACTGGTGAAGAAAAAATTTCTGATGCTGACCTATTCACATATCGAGTATGTCTTACACTGTATGCGTGGTAACACCACCAAAGTGAAGAACATCAAGAAATATTTATTAGCATCCCTGTTTAATGCACCGTCTACGATGAACGGGTATTATCAGGCAGAGGTGAACCATGATATGCCAGGACTGGTAAGATAGGAGGTGCACATGTTTATTTTAAAACTTGCTGGGAAAATATTATTACTGCCGGTATGGCTGATCCTTTTTGTGATCGGACTGGCAGTAAAGATGACAGTACAGACTTATGCGGTTGTCAGAGGGATCCTTGGGTTTATATTCACTTTGTTGATTATAGCGACTGCATACTGTTACCATGACTGGGTACAGGTTGCATTTCTGTTTTCGCTGAGTGTAATTCTGTATCTGATCCTTTTTGCAGGAGTGTTCGTAGATACTGTACTGGACATGACAAGAGAACGCATTATTGATTTTATTATATCGTGAGGAGGATATGAAAATGAGCGAAAACAATGATTATATTCAGTTACCACCACTTAAAAAAGACACACCGTCCGATGTGGTAGCATTTATGTGGGAGTACATAAAAGTACCGGAGGATTCAAGAGAAAAAGTTAAGAATCTGCTTAAAGATGCAAATGAAAATGGCGTAAAATTAAGTCATCAGGCACCAACACTGTATGATGTTGTCCCAAAAGAAGAAATTACTGAATTTGAAGAGCTTATGCGCAAAACCATAGCTGACATTGTATCAGAAGCCAGTAGCATTGCCTGTTGGGTGTATGTGCAGAAATATGTGAAACAGAAAACTCTTGACGAAATGCTACAAGAATTGCCAGGAGCAGGCCAGTTTATCATTGTCATGGATACCTGGTTCGAAAGACTGATGGCGGAATAATGGATGCTATGATAGAATAAAGAAAACGATTTGAAGTGCAAATCGGAAGTTGTGGAGGTGCTTTATGAACGAGAGAGAAAAAATTATCCGATTATGGTTTGATATGTGGATTAAGAAAGCAGATTTAGGAATTGACAATATTTTTACAGATGATGTTGTATATACTGAGAGTTGGAGTCCTAAATATGAAAACCGCAAAACGGTAAAGCACTGGTTTGACGAATGGAATACACGTGGAAGTGTTCTTGTCTGGGAGATTAAGCAATTTTTTCATCAAGGCAATCAAACAATCGTGGAGTGGTATTTTAAAAACAAAATGAATAATGGAAATGTTGAAGAATTTGACGGAATATCTTTAATTGTATGGACACAGGATAACAAAATAAAATCATTAAAAGAGTTTGGTTGCAATCTTCATAATTACAATCCATATCGAGATAGTGATATTCCCGTATTTCGAGAAGAAAAAGCAAATTGGTTTTGAGAGGACTATAAATTCAAGTTTACAGAACTGAATCAAAAGAGTTCGAAGGAGCTCTTTTTCCTTTTTTATAATAGTATCTGGGACTGTTGTTCCGTTGATAAGATTTTCAAGTTGTTGTGCGACTTCGGCTTGTTTGTTTGGATACAGACGACTATAAGTATTTAAGGTTTGAAAGAATTGTAGAGCAGATGAAACAGGCACAGGGGATCACGGAACAGTTAAAGGCAGAAAATCAGATGGAATGGGTAGCGAGAATGAACAATATGTAATCGTGTGCAAGGGAGATTGTGGATACAGAGATGGTTTATCAATAATGGAAATAAAATGAAGGAGAAAAGGCGGCAGTTTAGAAAGGCTGTTGCCTTTTAGGAATTGTTGTTTATTTGTTGTTTTTTATAAGATATACTATAAAGAAAAGATAGCATTATAGCCAGAGGTGGAATTTATGAACTATAAAATTTTAATGGTTGATGATGATAGAGAATTGCTAAAAATGTTGAATCAATACTTTACATTGAAGAATTATACAGTGATTATTGCAGAAAATGGCATAGAAGCAATGGAAAAGATAAGTGTAAATCCCGATATTATTTTATTGGATGTAAATATGCCGGGAATGGACGGAATTGAAGTGTGCAGAAGAATCAGAGATATGGTTTCCTGTCCGATTATTTTTTTGACTGCAAAAGTAGAAGAACAGGATCGAGTAATGGGATTGTTGTCTGGTGGCGATGATTATGTTTTAAAACCATTCAGTTTGAAAGAATTAGATGCCAGAATTATTGCCCATTTGAAACGTGAGGAACGTTTACATAGAAAAACAGAACAACGGTTTTATGGGGAATTAGTAATTGACTATGCCAGTAAATGCGTACATATTAAAGGAAATGCTTTAGGGCTTACTAAATTAGAATATGAGATTATAGAACTTTTATCCATGAACCCTGAAATGGTGTTTGATAAGGAACGTATTTATGAAAAGATTAGTGGATACGATGCAGAAGGAGATAGCCGAGTGGTGACAGAGTTAATTCGTAGAATTCGTAAAAAAATCAATCAATATACGGAGCATGAATATATTGAAACGATATGGGGGATGGGATATAAATGGACAAAATAAGAAATCTTTCGTTGAGAAAAACTATAGTTTTGTATATGATTGTTAGTTTGATAGTTAGTTTTTATCTTTCAGCATTGATTATGCGAATGGCAGCCACTATACAAGATGACATTTGGTGGAAATATGTAGATCAAGAAAAGTATTTTGAAATGGCAGAAGGTGAAGGTAGAAAGTATTTGACAGATGTTCCGAGACCGAATTCTTATGAAATGAAAAAATTTGATTATCATGTATCAGAGATATGCGATTTCCTTCAGACGTTTACAGTACTTATCGTGTCTGTGGTAGGCAATATCATAGCAGTGTTTCTTTTTTATAAGCATAAATTGAAAAATCCCATTGAAGAATTAGAACTGGCATCACAACAAGTTGGTCGAAATAATTTGGATTTTCATATTACCTATGAAAATAAAGATGAAATGGGAAGATTGTGCAGAGAATTTGAACGGATGAAGGAGCAGCTTGCAGAAAATAACCATCAATTATGGAAAATGATTGAGGAAGAAAAGGCTTTGCGAACAGCGATTGCACATGATATACGTTCTCCACTATCTGTGCTGGAGGGGTATCAGGAAATGCTTTCAGAATATCTCCCTAAGAAAGAGATAAATATGGAGCAAGCCCTAGATATGGTAAATGAAAGCAAAAAACAGATTGAACGTATGGATATATTTGTGGAAACAATGCGAAAGATGAGCAGTTTAGATGCAAGGGAGTTGGTGGCAGAAAAAATTACAAGTAAGCAGTTAGAAACAGACATACGTGCAGAGATGAATGTGTTTGAGAAAAAATTTGGAAAGCAATACGATTTAGAATGTTCGGAAACAGCAGAAAAATTTTCGGGAGATAAGGAAGTGATTTTAGAGGTTATAGAAAATCTTTTGTCAAATGCCTTTCGTTATGCCAAAACAAAAGTGGAAATGGAAGTTCTCCTTACTTATTCTGAATTACAAATCAGAGTAAAGGATGATGGAGTGGGATTTACAGTAGACAAACAAAAGGCAACAGAGCTTTTTTATCAGCAAAATGTGAAAGATAGTTTGAAACATTCAGGAATGGGTATGTATATCAGCAGATTGTATTGTGAAAAGCATGGCGGACAGTTACTTATAGAAAACGAAAAACAGAGTGGAGCTGTAATAACAGCAGTATTTCATCGGATTGCATAAGCAGTCCGATTTTTTTATGCTGTTGTCTTTTTATTGTGATTTATATTTTATGATGTCTATAACAAGGAAAGGAGGCAAACGTATGATTGCTATTTTTAAAAGAGAGATTAAGAATTATCTAAAGCGACCGTTATTTTGGGTAGGTATTCTGCTTGTGATTTATGGTGTGTTTAATACGACAAGTCCATATTTAACCACACATTATTTAGGGCAAGGCGAGAAAATTATCAATGATTATCCTGATACAGTTCGCTTAGGAGATGTTTATGAAGGATATATTCCTGCGAATCCTGAAAAACATCGAGAAATATGGAGTGGACAGATAAAACAAGCACTAATTGATGAATTAGAAATGTCTGATTTAGAGGCACAATCCGTAATGAGCAAACTTGTTGATATGGAGTTAGAAGAAGCATTCGTATATCTGGAGGAAAAATATGATTGGTATAGTGCAAGATATATGTACGAAGATAGTGCCTATTACAAAGGAACGCCAGAAGAAATCAACACATATCTGAACGAAAAAATGAAAAATAAGGCGTTTTCTTTTTATTACTCAAGAAAATTTGCTGATTTTGCAGGGTTGTTTATGTGTTTTTTTGCAACAATTATGTTAGCGGTTCTGTTTTTACAGGATACGAAAAAGCATACTTATGAATTGCTTCACACGAAACCGATCACTGCCGGAAAGTATGTATTTGGAAAAGTAAGCGCAGGATTTGCAATTTGTTTGATTGCTCTGACTATTATAAATCTATTATTTTGGGCATTGTGTGTTATTTATACAAAAGACAGTGGGTTTGAAGTGCGGTTCTGGGATTTTATAGTTTCTACTGTACTTTATATACTTCCCAATATGCTGATGATTGTAAGTGTATATACATTGATTTCACTCATATTTAAAAATCCACTTCCGGGAGTGCCGCTTCTGATTCTTTACATGGTATATTCCAATATGGGCGGAAGAAATGCGGAAGGAGTTTATGGATATTGGGGAAGACCTTTTGCGATTATGGTTCGATTCCCTGATCAGCTTTTCGATACGACACCGCCACCAATGGCATTTTTAAATCAGAGTCTACTTATTTTAGCATCTGTAGTGATTATTCTGATTTCAATACAGATTTGGAAGAGGAGGCGGATGTAAATGAAGAAGGAAATGAAGATTGTTCTGCCGTTTTATAAGATTGCTTATGCAGTATCTTTTGTTGTGATTTTAAGCTTGATACGTGGGGTTGTATTCACAAATGAAATAGGACTTTCCATTGAGGCACCTTTTGCTATATTGACTGCTGTTTTTTGTGCGGACACTTATGTGCAGGAAATTACAAGCAAGAGATCAGAAATCCATAGGCTGTATCCAATAAGAAAGAGAATTTGCTCCATCATGCAGCGAATAATGATACAGGAAGTTTTTTTATTACTGCTTGCTGTTTTAGGTTACGGATTGTTTTTTGTGTTTCAAAAACCGGTCACACATCCGGCAACAGAAAGTGAAATACTTCAGTTTATTGCCTATTTTTTAGCGATTGTAGTAACCATTTTCTTTTGGGGAATATTGGTCAATACATTGTCTATGCTTTTTCGCAATATGTGGATGGGGATTGGAAGCTGTCTTCTGATATGGGTAGCAACAAATTCCACGGGAGGAGATAAACTTTTTGGGGCATGGAATCTGTTTTCCTATGCTTTCAGAGATATAGAAAATACTGCTGATGTTACATGGCTGCAAGGGAAAGCTTTGTGTATTGGTATTGGATTGATTTTATTGGTAGTATTGCCGAAAATAGTTAGAAAGAGAGGGTAAGTTTATGAGTATTCATATTGAGGATTTAACAGTAAGATTTAAAAATGGTGTGACAGCAATCAATCATGCGAATTTAAATATACCGAATGGAATTTTTGGATTATTGGGAGAAAATGGAGCAGGAAAGACAACTTTGATGAGGGTTTTAACTACTGTACTTAAACCTACAAGTGGAACGGTCACATTGGACAGGATTTTATATAGTGAAGGAAACTATGAAAAAATCCAGAGAAAAATAGGGTATCTGCCACAGGAAATTGATCTTTACCCGAATTTGACAGTTCAGGAGTGTTTAGAGTATATGGGGGATTTGGCAGGTGTTCCAAAAGCGGAGTGCAAGAAACGAATAGAATATTATTTGAAAAAGACCAGTCTTGCAGAACACCGGAAAAAGAAAATGAAACAGTTGTCAGGCGGGATGAAACGACGGGTAGGATTAGTGCAGGCGCTTTTAAATGAACCGGAATTTTTGATTGTGGATGAGCCGACTACCGGTTTAGATCCAGAGGAACGTATTCGCATCCGCAATTTGTTAGTAGATTTTTCTGAAAACAGAACGGTTTTGTTTTCAACTCATGTGGTGGAAGATTTGGCTGCTACCTGTAACCAACTTGCAATTATGCACAAAGGTAGTTTCTTATATGCGGGTTCTATGAAGAATTTGACAGAAGAAGCACAGGGGAAAATCTGGATTTGCAAAGTACCTGATGAGAGAAAAGCAAGAGAAGTGGAACAGAAGTATCGTATTACATCAAAACAGTATGTTGAGGGGGGATTGCAGTTAAGAGTGATTTCTGAAATACAGCCAGAATTGGAGTGTATGTCAATTCCTGCAACGTTGGAAGATGCTTATATTTATGTGACGAATCAATACGAGTAGATAAAGCACCATCTGATGCTTTACTACCAGTTGCACGTTGTTCGCTTTGAATATTTGTGGAGAAAAAGTATGTATTATTTTGACTTTCTATAAAACCTATAAACCAGCCATTTATATCCTGCCCGTTCACTCGTCCGGTTCCGGTTTTTCCATAAATTCTCCATTTTCAGAGGCGGTAAGATGGATGGAATTTTTGACGGCATGAATATTAGCAGGAGTAAAGTTGAAGTTGTTTCGATATAAATTTTTCAAAAGTTCAACTTGTTCTACTGGTGAAATCTTTAAGGATGACTGCATCCAGTAGGAAGAGAAATCTCCGGATATATTTTCATTGCCATATCCTATTTGCTGAAGGTATGAATTTATAGTGGAAGCTCCGAGCTGCTTGTCGATTGATTCAAAATACCAGTTTGTATATATATTTTAAAAGGTATATGATTAAGAAAAACGGCAGGAGGTATCTGAATGAAAGCACATAAATATTGGTCTATCAGTGCACTGATTACAATGCTTGGAACTTTTTATACAGGTTATAAGGGATCAAAAGAAGGCCATAAGTACTTTGCAGCAAGTACTTTGCTTTGCATGATTATGGCTATTTATACAGGACACAAGATGATTTCTGGTAAAAGTAGGAAGAAAAAAGAAGTTTCAGTAGAGAGTGTTGAAGATTAAAAAACAAAATATTTTAATAAATAACGCCGGTGCGGGATTTTTGATATCCAGTACTGGCGTTATTTATTCTACAGGGGCTTGGGGGTGTAGCCACCAAATATACTATTCGTTTTCTGCTTCAGCAAGTTTGTTAAGAATCCACTCCCGATTGATAACAATATCCTCATCATCTCGGAGATCTTTGAAATCAGTGCAGTGTGAAGAAGCAAATTCATACATATCGTCAATGTCAACTGCACCAGTGGTCTCACCCTTATTAATGATTACAAGAATATTTGTTCCGTCATCGTCGACAGCAAAGCGCAGTTCATCAAATTCTTCATCAGGATTATTTTCGAGAAGAGAATCTGTCGCAAGTAATTTAACAAGTTCCATTATCCTGTCATCTTTACCTGCATCAAAAATCTGTATCTTTTCAACGAGCTGATTTGGTGACGTTACGATTCGGGATAAATATTTTTCAGTACGAAAATCAAACAAAGCATTTTCACCATAAAACATTTCATATGTCTTTTTTACTTCTGATTCAGAAACCAGATAAATCATGATAAGATCTTCCATCTGGTGATAGAGTGTAGGATAGTTTAAACGAAAGGTCTCTCCACAGCTCGGGCAAGTATAAAGGAAAATAGATTTATTAAGTACCTTCTCTTTCATTTCAGGATCCAGTGCAGTATTAATACTGTCCCAGAGCTCAAAATCCCCCTCATGATGGCAGGAAGGACAAGTTACTTTTTCAATATGATGTCTTGACATAAATGTTCCTCCTTTCAGTGAGATAAATCTATAGTTTTCTTATTGTAGAATGCGCTTATCCTTTATTATTTTGCCAGGAAATTACTCTGAATCTCCATCGGCATATGATAAGCCTGGCCTCGTTTTGTCAGGCTGTATAGTTTAAAGCTCATGAGTTCCGGAGTTGCATTCAGAGAACTGCAGAGTCCGAAGTAATCCAGGTCTTCGTTCTGAACCATATCTTCGATCTCCTCATCATCAATCAGAAGATCGGCAGCAAACAGATTGGCCTGGTATTCTGTATTATCCGTCATATTGTAGAGTGTATCATCTTGCATCGGAGCCATTTTCAGCTGGGAACGATGCAGGATGATATGCCCTAATTCATGGGCGGCAACGATCATCTTTTCTTCTTCTGAAAGGAAACTGCTGATCATGACATAGATCGTCTTGCAGCTCATAAAACAATATCCTTTCAGTGTCTTATATCTGGAAGTTTCCCCGACAACAATGTTCATCTGATCCATGATCTCAAATGGATCTCGGGTTCCATATTTCTTGATTAATTTCTTTGTTTCTGTATATATGTAAGTGTTTCTCAAATAAATCACCTCAAAAGTAAAAAATAAAAGGGCAGAAATATCCTTGTAACTATAAGGTAACAGATTAGGTGTACAATAATCCCGCCTTCTATTATTTTTCCTCTTGGTTTTTCAGATATTTTTTCGGTGTAAATTTCTTTGCACGTCTTTTGGAATCCAGATAAAGGCTCTGGATCTCATCCATAAAAGCTATTTTATCTTCGTCGGTCAGTGATCCACCGGCAAACATAGCTGCAGCCTGTTCCAGAATCTGCTGAGCCTGTCTGGCACCACGGTTACCAAACTGTTCGGATGCTTCTGTGATAAAAGCTTCATTCTCACTCATGAGATAAGAAACGTCACACTGTAATGCATCTGCCAGTTTCTGATACAGAACATTTTGTTTTGGAAAACGTCCTTCTACTTCCCAGGATCGAATGGTCCTATATGAAACACCAACCATACTGGCCAGTTCCTGCTGACTCATCTTTTTTTCTTTTCTTAATGATCTTACTTTTTCACCGAATGTCATAAACATACCTCTTTCTAAGCCTTGTCTTATAAGTTTCATTAGCCGCTTCAAGGCAAAACGGGAAATGTGTCTCCTAAAAAATAAAAATTAATCTTGACAAAGGGAAATATCTCTCCTATAATGTGAATCACAGATAAGGGAAACATCTTTCCTATAAGATACACAATATTTCCTCTTTTGTCAATGAATATGTGAAATGAATTTCCTGTATTTTGAAGAAAACAGGAAAGATAGACAATCATTGATAGTTAAAATGGGATACATGTTACAAAAAGAGGAAAGACGTATGGGAGGTGGCAATGTGAGTCAAGATCAGACTTCTATTATCTGTATTGATCTGAAGTCCTTTTATGCTTCTGTAGAATGCGTAGAGCGTGGACTGGATCCATTTAAAGCAAACCTGGTGGTTGCAGATCCGACCAGATCAAAGTCAACAATCTGTCTGGCAATCACTCCGGCCATGAAGGCGCTTGGCATCAAGAACCGGTGCCGGATCCATGAGATACCGGATTGTGTGAAGTACATTACAGCCATGCCGAGGATGCAGCTGTACATGGATTATTCCGCAAAGATCTATGGAATCTATCTGCGGTATGTCTCAAAAGAAGATATTCATGTGTACAGTGTCGATGAATGTTTTATTGATGTGACAAACTATCTGCAGCTTTATCATCTCACTGCAAAAGAAATGGCGGTAAAGCTTATGCAGGCAGTCATGGAGGAAACTGGCATCACTGCAACTGCAGGTGTGGGAACCAATCTGTATCTTGCTAAGATCGCAATGGATATCGTAGCAAAGCATGTGGATGACCACATTGGAATCCTGGATGAATTCTCTTACAGAGAGAAGCTATGGGATCATAAACCATTAAGTGACTTCTGGAGGATTGGATCCCGGACTGAAAAAAAACTGGCCGGTTATGGAATCCATACGATGGGCGATATTGCAATGGCTTCTTTAAGATCCGAAGACTGGCTGTATAAGATGTTTGGGATTGATGCAGAGCTGTTGATCGATCATGCATGGGGCTATGAAACATGCCGGATGAGTGACATCAAGAACTATCATTCGGAGGAACACAGCCTTTCAAATGGTCAGGTGCTGATGCGAAATTATTCTTTTGACGAAGCACTTGTGATCGTAAGGGAAATGACAGATAATCTGGTCCTGGATCTGTTTGAAAAAGGACTGGTAACAAGCTCTCTCACCTTATGGATCGCATATGACCACAGGTATGAGCATGAGGCATCCAAAGGAACAGTAAAACTCGAAAGAGGAAGTAATAGTTCAAAAAAAATCATAGATGCAGTGGCAGATTTATATCTCAGGATTGCAGACAGATATACCGGAATCCGAAGAATCGAGGTGTGTGCGAACAGGGTTGCTCCTGAAAGTTATGTGCAGTACAGCCTGTTTGATGATCCCAAACAGACCGATAAGGAACGGCATTTACAGGAAGCAGTATTGAATGTAAAGCAGCGTTATGGAAAGAATGCGATCATGCGTGGATCCAATCTGCTGGAGTGTTCCACCTATAGAGAACGCAATGAACAGATTGGTGGTCACCGTGCTTAGAGGAGGTGCAAAAAGTGCTAGCAAGTGCATATCAACCGTATTTATATTTACCAAGACCGGTTTCCAGGAGGCATCCCATGGATGTAGGACGCAGGGCAAAACAGTTTGCTCCATTTGCGGCACTTCGTGGACTGGATGAAACGATCCGGCAACAGGAAATCATTTACGAACCAAAAAGAGATTTATCTGAGGAAAAGAAAAATGAGCTGGATATGAAATTAAGAATCCTGGCATATGGAATGAAGATACAGGCAACTTATTTTCAAAAATCCTGGAAGGATCCATTAATTGGTCAGTACCATACATTATCTGGAACCGTAGAATTTTTTGATCCATCAGTCCACTTACGGATTGATGATACCGAGATTCAGATCCAGGACATCTGTGATCTGACTGGTGATGTATTTGAAACTATTGAAATATCATGTTAATTAATCACAGCGGAATTTTTTATACCGGAAAGAGTGAGTGGTAGCTGGTGAAAGGATAAAAAAGGATGCACAGATCGACAAAGCAGATCTGATCAGAATAGAAATCGTGCTGTTCGTGCAGCTTTGGCACTTACGGAATGGATGGCATGATGCTCATAAGGCGGATTTGATTTCCCTTTGGTCCGTTGAGTAATAAATGGAGAAATATCTTATTGCTTAAAGGAGGAAGCCTATATGGGATCAGGTGCTATTAAATGGCATGTACACTGCTCTGTATGTGGAGCATTTATTGAAAAGAGCGCACAAAGCGATTCAGAAGTGGAGTGCAAAAAATGTCGCAGTACATTGGAGATATTTGTAAAGGATGATATTGTGTCGGTTCGTCCGATCCACATCCGAAATGAACAATTAAAGTCCAGGATGCGGACGTATTCCCGAAAGATGATGAATCAGGGATCATAACAGAATAGAATGAGCTGTCTGTAGTAAGCGTTGGATTTGGCAGGAACCATCAAGAACGCACCAGACAGCAAGAGTTTGTCAAGGAGCTGAACCTGACTGGAATCACTAAGAGCCCGGCAAAACATTTACGGATACACTGCAAGATCAGAAGTATTTTCTGGTTTTGGAGATTGTTGAAGTATTTGTTTTGTCGGGTTTTTTTGACGTATTTCGAAAAATTTTTAAATTTTTTTGTCGTACCCCACTGTAAAACAGGCTCTCAGCGTTTCGTTATATAGAGGTTGAATTCTTTTTTGCAAAAATAATTGTAAATAGAGATTTTGATAACATGACGCAAAGGAGGAAGCAAAGATGACTGAAATCGAATACCAGGAATTTGTAAGGCATTGTCCTTACGATGCTATGGGCGATTATTCCCTGTTTCGCAAAGAGCAAACAGAGAATAAATCAGAAGATGCACATAGCAACTGAATAAGCCAGGCAATCTGGCAAACTTAATCTAAACGCAGATACATGCGTTACAAAGGAGTCACGGACTCCCGTTCAAAAAAAACGGGTGAGTTCGTGATCTCTTGTGCTGCAGTTCTTTATGTCTGTGCAGGAATTTTATAAAAGATGGAATGGACCACCCGGAGCCGAAAGGCAGAAAGGTGGTCTTTATGTTGACATTAAAAGAACTGAAAAAAATCGTGAAAGTTGCTGATGTGGAGAAGAGAATCCCAAGCGTGAAATCCTTGAAGGAACACAAAGTTGTAGTAAAGGAAATGATCAATGCAGATACAACAATCTCTGTTTATGATCACGGATATGTACTTTATACAGCAGGAAATCAATCAACCGTATTTCCACTTCATAGTTGTGATGACTATGAATATGTGAGTGTAACTGGTGATAACAAGGAATTCAATAAAGAGTTCTTTGATAATGAAAACTGGTATATCCGTCTGCTGATGGAGGCTGAAGACCGTATGGCATACAGCCAGAGCAAAATCAGCACCAATCATGGTGTATTTTCTAACAGCGATGTTACAGATGATGCGGAGATTATGAGAGGATCTTCAAAAGATTTTGTTGACGATGTTATCGACAGAGAAATTCTGAACGCTTTGATCAAAGAGTTAACAGAGAGACAAAAGACGGTACTCAATCTGGTTTATTTCGAGGAAATGCGTCAGCAGGATGTTGCAGATTATCTGGGAATCAAACAGCAGAGTGTAAATGACCTCCTGAACAGGGCATTAAAAACGATGAAAAAAAAGGCGGAAAACGAAGAATTTTAAAAAAATTTCAAAAAAATTGAATCAGACCACTGTAAAACAGGCTCTCAGCGTTTCGTTATATGAAGGGTTTGCATAGAACACCTTCATGTACCTTGAAAAATGAATAGCCTGCCCGGAGTGATATTCGGTTTGAACATGCATAGAGCGAAAAGCTGCGTGTCTGCCAGAAGAAAACGTATCAGAGATGGAAACTGATATAGGAACGGATTCGGGAAAGAAAACAGGAAAACGCTTAAATCTTAAATCAAAATAAAATGTCTGAATCTGAAAAGAGGATGACAGTAGAAATCATGTGGCGGTATTTGTGATAAACAGGTACCGCCATATATTTGTGCTGTTATCTCAGCTTGTGCTGACTGTCCCAAATAGCGCAAATTTCAGGAAAGGAGGCGATCATCTTCGTATAAAAGATAATACGCAGACACGAACAGATAATCATATACAAAAAATCAGAAAGGAAGGATTTAAGAGAATGAACGTGAAAAAGAAAGCACGCAGGGTGATGTCCGGTTTATTGACTGCAGTAACGGTTCTATCGACGGTACTCTCTCCCGCAGTTGCCTATGCTTCTGATGATGCCGGATCTGTAAAAAAGATTCCGTATTATGAGGAGATCAAGGATCAGCTGGATGAAGATGAAGTGGTAACTGCAAAGGATTATGAGATCAAGGTTGGAGACAATTTCGATGTAAAGAGTGATTATACCGGTCTTACGATCCAGGATGACAGCAAAGTAAAAGTTACATTTCAGGAAGCAAAAGATACGGACGGGAATGACTTTTCTACCGATTATGCCAATTCCTATAAGGCAGTCTATTATGTAGAACCACAGACAACGGATCACCCAACCTACCAGATCAATCGAAAGATCGTAGTAAAAGAAGCGGATCAGCAGAAAGATTCGCAGTCAGAAAGTTCTTCTGATCAGGATGCTGGTTCTTCCGATGAGACAGAAACAGAGGATTCTGAGGCTGGCTCGTCTACAGAGGAAACTGGTGATGCTAAAACGGAGAGCAAAACAGAACTGACAGAAAAAGAATTTGATGCAGAGATCGAAGCAACGGAGAATCAGGAGACCGTTGATCCGGAAACAGGGATCACACTCTCAGAGGTTATGCAGGAAGCTGTTGACCAGGAAGTTGCTCTTGCAGATCTTGAAGCAGGTGAAAGTATTACTTTCGATATGCCAATGATGCTTGCTTCTGGTGAGACAGGAACAAAATCAGTCACTGTTACAGCGGGTTCCTGGTACTATTATGCAGACTATGGATTAGGTTCGTATCTGACTTGTCCATATTATGTGAAATGGGGAAGCATCAATGCGACAGCATACTGTGTTGAACCATCCAAAAAAGGACCGGGAAATGGAACTTATACGATCCAGAAACTTGCCGATGGAAAGACACTTGCAAAGGTCTGCTATTACGGAACAAAAGCAAGTGATGAGAATGGTTTCTTTGATGAGAAACATCCGGATTTCCCGGCAGGAAAGAGATTCATTATTACTCATATCGCAGCGGCATATGCAAATGGATCCAGTGACTGGGCATCCGGAACCAATGCAACAGGAAAGAACCTGGCAATGGAACTTTATAATTATTGTGTAAATATGCCGGACATTCCGTCTGTAGATATGAGCTTTTCCGAATCTAATGTAAAGGCTTATGTGGAAGGAAACAGCCAGCGAACAAGCGTGATCACATTCAAAGCAGATAAACTGCAGACAATCACATTTAAGTTGCCAAACGGTGTAAAGCTTGTAAATGTGACAACCGGTAAAACCAGTGCTGCAGGAGCAAGTGTAGAAATCAGTGGAGGTACACAGTTTTATCTGACAGCACCACTTGATCAGGCAGAGAGCGTCAGTGCTACATTTTCTTCTCGGATGAAGGGAAGCATTGATAAAGAATACTCTGCTTACAAGATTGTAACAGGATCTGGAACACAGGACCTGGCTCTTGTTTTCGGTGAAGGTGTCGGAAATGAGAAATATGTGGATTTTAAAGTAACCTGGACAAAAGAATGCAAGGTATCCATTGTAAAGAAAGACCAGGATACAGGAAATGCACTGGCTGGTGCAGTGTACGGGATCTATTCCGATGCTGCATGTACAAAGCTGATCGCAGAGATGCCTGCAACTGATCAGAATGGTGCTTCACAGCTCACAATGGAAAAGACACAGGAAGTTGTTTATCTGAAAGAAATCTCTGTTCCAACAGGGTATCAGATCGATACAAAGTCTTATAATGTGACTCTTGCTATCGGAAAGACAACAACCAAAAATGCAACGGATAAGCGAACAAATGCAAAGCTCAACATTGCAAAACAGGATGCTGAGAGAGGCAATGAAGCCCAGGGAGATGCAACACTGGAAGGTGCGGTATATGGCCTTTATGCAAGAGAAGACATTGTTCATCCGGATGGAAGAACCGGAACAATCCATAAGAAAGACAGCCTGATCACATCCCTGACAACGGATAAGAATGGCGAAGCTTCTGTATCGGATCTCTATCTTGGAAAGTATTATCTGAAAGAGCTTAGTGCTCCAGTGGGATATGTACTGGATCCGACAGAACATGATGTGGACTGTACTTACGAAGGTGCTACTGTTCCGACAGTAGA
Organism: Ruminococcus sp. AF17-12; assembly: GCF_003479245.1. Classification (NCBI taxonomy): domain Bacteria; kingdom Bacillati; phylum Bacillota; class Clostridia; order Eubacteriales; family Oscillospiraceae; genus Ruminococcus; species Ruminococcus sp. AF17-12. The sequence continues at coordinate 32,774 of NZ_QUGY01000010.1, read as the reverse complement.
AAGAACTTCTGTATGTAAAGAAACCGTCATCAAGCAGCCGTTCCAGATCATCAAGGCAGCAAACAACGGAAAGACCGATGCAGATCTTCTGCAGGGAGTTGGTTTTTCAGCATGGCTTGTCAGTGATCTGAAAGTAAAAGCAGATGGAAGTTATGATTTTGATTCAGCCAGACCAGTTGTACTGACTGCAGATGGTCAGACAGAAATGTTTACCGATGAAAAAGGATATGCAAGATCGATTCCGCTTCCATATGGAACTTATGTGGTAAGAGAAACCACAAGCAAACACAACTATGCACCGGTCGATGATTTTGTAGTGAAGATCACAGAGAATCATCCGGATACACCGCAGACATGGCGAGTGCTGCTGGATAAAGAATTCAAAGCAAAATTAAAGATCATCAAAAAGGATGCAGAAACACAGAAATCTGTACTCCTGGCTAATACTGAGTTCAAGGTATACGACCTGGATAATCAGAAATATGTGGAACAGACAACATCCTATCCGAAGCCAACGGTACACAAATCCTATTTCACAAATGAGGAAGGATACCTGGTACTGCCAAAGAATCTGAAACCTGGTAACTACAGGATTGAGGAAGTGACGGCACCTGATGGGTACACAATATCCAAAAACTATGTGACAGTTGCCGTTGATACAGATACTGCTTATCTGACAGATCCTGTCACAGGAGATGCAGTCATTGATGTGGAATATACCAATGCCCCGGTCAAAGGTCAGTTAAAGATCTATAAACAGGGTGAAGTGTTAAAGGGATTTGAGAAGGATTTCCAGTATGAAATGGCTGGCCTTGCAGGTGCAGAATTTGAAGTCTATGCGGCAGAGGATATCTATACTGCCGATCATCAGGTAGATGCAGATGGACAGAGAACTCTGTATTTTGCAAAGGATGCACTGGTAGCAACCGTCACAACCAATGCAGATGGTTATGCAACCGTAAAGAATCTTCCGCTTGGTAGATACTATGTCAAAGAGAAGAATGCACCGGACACTTATGTGTTAAATACTGTGTCGGAAAATGTCGAATTTGCTTATGCGGATCAGGATACTGCAGTGATCGAGAAAGAAATCTCTGTCACAGATGAACGACAGAAAGTATCGATTACTGTCGAAAAACAGGATGTCGAGACAGGCAATACAGTAGCCGGAGCAGTATTCGGTATTTATAACGCAAAAGACATCCAGACAAAAGATGGAAACGTGATCGTCAAAGCAGATACTCTTTTACAGGAAATGACTTCTGATGAAAAAGGTCAGGCAGCTTGTACGCTGGATCTACCACTTGGAAGCTATTATGTAAAAGAACTGAAAGCACCGGACGGATTTGTATTATCTGAGGAAGTATTGAGATTTGATGCTTCTTATCAGGGTCAGGAAGTACAGACAGTGAAACTGAAATCTGCAGTGAAGAACCAGCCGACAACTGTTGAGATCACAAAATCAGATGCAACAACCGGTGTAGAACTGGATGGAGCTTATCTGAAAGTAACGGATAAAGATGGAAATGTAGTAGATAGCTGGACATCTTCCAAAGATGCACCGCATGTGATCAAATATCTGAAAGTGGGTGAGACTTATACCCTACATGAAGAGTTTGCACCGCATGGTTATCTGGTAGCCAATAATGTGACATTCACAGTCAAAGATACCGGAGAAGTTCAGAAAGTGGAAATGAAGGACGAGGTACCGGTTGGTGAACTCATCATCAACAAAAAGGGAGAATTCCTGGATTCTGTTACACTGGCCGATAAGGTCAAAGGTGTGGTGGAACACATTTTCAACTATGTAACCGGAAAACTGACAGATGTTACGTTTGAAGTCTATGCTGAGGAAGACATTAAGGCTGCCGATGGCGTCAGTGACGATTACTATAAAAAGGATGAACTGATTGCAACGATCAAGACAGATGAAACCGGTATTGCAAAACTGGAAAATCTTCCACTTGGTAAATACTATGTGAAAGAAACAGGAACTGCTTACGGTCATGTACTGGATGGTGAGATCCGTCATGTAGATCTGACTTACGTGGATCAGAATACACCAGTTGTAGTCTATGACAAAGACTGGCAGAACAACCGCCAGAGAGTAGAAGTCACTGTACTTAAGAAAGAAAAAGATTCTGACCGTACATTGGAAGGCGCTATCTTTGGATTATTTGCCAAAGAAGACATTAAGTCTGAGACAACAGGTAAAGTCCTGATCGAAGCCGATGAGATCATTGAACTGAAATCTACGGATGAAGAAGGAAAGATCACATTTGTTGCAGATCTTCCAATAGGAGCAACTTACTATGTAAAAGAGCTCTATGCACCGGACGGATTCGTAACCAACGATGAAGTAAAGGAATTTACCTTTGAGTATGCAGGTGAGGATCAGCCGACAGTCACTTATGATTTTACCTTTGATAATCAGCCAACCGTCGTTGAATTTACCAAATCCAGTCTGACAACCGGAAAAGAACTTCCAGGATGTAAGCTGAAAGTGGTAGATGCTGATGGAAATATCGTGGATGAATGGACTTCCGGTAAAGAAGCACATGTGATCCGTGAGCTGACTGTCGGAAAAGAATACACACTGGTTGAAACAAAACCTGCTGATGGTTACGTGACAGCTGAAAGCGTGAAGTTCACGATCAAAGATACTGCCGATGTGCAGAAAGTTGAGATGAAGGATGATGTAACGAAGGTGAAAATCTCCAAACAGGATATCGCCGGAAAAGAACTTCCGGGAGCGAAACTCACAATCCTTGATCAGGATGGAAAAGTTGTGGAAAGCTGGACCAGTACAGAGAAAGCACATTACATCGAAATGCTTCCGATCGGAAAATACACTCTCCGTGAAGAAACAGCACCGGATGGCTATCTGGTTGCAAAAGATGTGGGATTCGAAGTAAAGGATACCAGTGAAGTACAGCATGTAACCATGGTAGATGAGGAAAAACCGGCAGAAAAGACACCGGAAGGTGGAAAACCTGTCAGTGATTCACCAAAGACTGGGGATAACACCAATCTGTGGCTGTGGTTTATGCTTCTCGGCATTGGTGCGACTGGTACAGGAGCCCTTGCATTTATGAGAAAAAAGAAACACTAATTAAATAAGAATGAGCGTTCATGGAAACCGAAAGGAATCTGTGGACGCTTTTTTAGATGGGAGAAACCATGAGAAATATCATTATTTTTGTTGCTCTTCTGGGAGCAGCGGCAATATTTACAGTTTTGTATTGTCTCATTGCTGCCGGAAGTCAGGCAGAGAAAAAACTGACAGAAATCATGAGAAAAGAGGAAGAACAGAATGAAGACTAATAAAGATCTGATCATAGAACCAAATGCAGCTATTGAGGGAAGAAAGTACAGCGAAGAAAAGCCATGGTCCTGCAAGTACTGTTACTGGTGGGGAGGAAAAAAGAAAGGCTGTAGCTTGAAACAGTGCCACTATCTGCTTCCGGAAAAGAAAAAAGCAGTAAAAACAACACCATGTGGTGGCTGTCCGTATGGAAAACATGTTCCATGCATCGGATATTGTATTGCCCGTCTTTATTCTGAGATGAAAGGAAAGAAAGGACGTGGGTAATTGCAGGAAGAAGTAAATCAGAAAGTGATCAGCCTGAGCATCCAGGGAGTCAAGATCACTGCCAGTGTGCTAAAAGCAGCCCTTCGGAAGTTCCTGGAAATGGACAACCGTAGGAAACAGAAAGCAACGCAGGTGAAAATGGCTGAAAAGACCGGACGAGCTCAGGAGAAAGGAAGGGAAAAAGCCCGGAAAAAGATTGAAAAGAAAAAGCCACATGGAAAGCAGACCATCAAGCAGCTGAATGCACAGGGAGTACAGCTTTCCAACTTAAAGATCACAGATGAAAATATCAAATCTTTTGATCGTGTGGCAAGAAAATACGGCATTGATTACAGCCTGAAAAAAGAGGTTGGTGCGGATCCACCGAAATTTCTGGTCTTCTTTAAGGCCAAAGATGTGGATGTGATGACAGCGGCTTTCCGGGAATATGCCGGAGTAGAACTGAAAAAGAAACAGTCGAAGAAACCATCCGTCAGAAAGAAACTGCAGAAATCTGTAGAAAGAAAAGCAAAGCACCGCCAGCGTGTGAAGCAGAGACAAAAATCCAGAGGTCAGGAACGATGATCCGGGAAAAATTACAGAAGATCCAGGTCAAACGGCTGGTGATCTTAAATCTCCCATATTTCTTTATTTTCTATGTAGCAGATAAAGGATCCTGGCTGTACCGGCATTGCCTGGGAGAAAGCATGGTCCAGAGACTTGGCGTGATGTTAGTCAATTTCCGACTGGCATTTTTAAGCTGGCTGCCAAGTGTCGCTTTGCAGGACCTTGCAGTAGGTGTTCTGGTTGCAGGTGCATTAAAACTGGTGGTCTACTATCGTTCAAAAAATGCAAAGAAGTTCCGACAAGGTGTGGAGTATGGATCGGCCAGATGGGGAAATAGAAAAGATATCGAACCCTTCATGGATCCGGTCTTTGAAAACAATGTCATCCTCACAGAAACGGAACGTCTGACCATGAACAGCCGACCAAAAGCTCCGAAGTATGCCAGAAATAAGAATGTGATCGTTATCGGTGGTTCCGGATCTGGTAAGACAAGATTCTATGTGAAGCCCAACCTTATGCAGATGACGGATCACGTATCCTATGTGGTCACTGATCCGAAGGGTACGATCATCGTCGAATGCGGGAAGATGTTGGTAAATGGAGGATACCGGATCAAGGTATTAAATACGATCAACTTTAAAAAGTCCATGCATTACAATCCGTTCCATTATATCCGGAGTGAAAAAGACATCTTGAAGCTGGTCAATACCATTATCGCAAATACCAAGGGTGAAGGCGAAAAATCAACGGAAGATTTCTGGGTCAAGGCCGAACGTCTTTTGTATTCTGCACTGATCGGATACATCTGGTATGAGGCACCAGAGGAAGAACAGAACTTTTCTACTCTGTTGGAATTTATCAATGCCAGTGAGACCAGGGAGGATGATGAAGAATTTAAAAATGCAGTGGATGAATTGTTTGAAGAACTGGAAGCAGAAAATCCGGAACACTTTGCAGTAAGGCAATATCGCAAGTACAAGCTTGCGGCCGGCAAAACTGCAAAATCGATTTTGATTTCCTGTGGTGCCAGACTTGCACCATTTGATATTCAGGAGCTTCGAGAAATCATGTCGTATGACGAAATGGAACTGGATATGATCGGTGATCAGAGAACAGCCATGTTTGTCATCATCAGCGACACAGATGACACATTTAACTTTGTGGTAGCGATCATGTACACCCAGCTTTTTAACCTGCTTTGTGATAAGGCGGATGATGAGCATGGCGGCAGGCTTCCTTATCATGTACGGCTACTTCTTGATGAGTTCAGTAATATCGGACAGATTCCAAAATTCGACAAATTGATTGCTACGATCCGAAGCAGGGAAATCTCAGCTTCTATCATCTTGCAGTCACAATCTCAGCTGAAAACTATCTATAAGGATGCTGCTGAGACGATCACAGGCAACTGTGACACCGTTCTTTTCTTGGGCGGAAAGGAAAGTTCCACACTGAAAGAAATATCAGAAACCCTGGGAAAGGAAACCATTGATCTTTACAACACATCAGATACCAGAGGCAGCAACCGATCCTATGGGCTGAACTATCAAAAGACTGGAAAAGAACTGATGAGTAGAGATGAGCTGGCGGTTATGGACGGAGAAAAATGTATCTTACAGCTTCGAGGAGTCCGGCCGTTTTTAAGCAACAAATATGACATCACAAAGCATAAACGGTACAAAGAGCTTGCCGATTTTAATAAGAATAATGCGTTTGATGTCGAAAAATATCTGGCACACCGACTGGTGATGTCAGAAGATACAGAATTTGAAATGTATGAAGTAACTGTAACACAAGAAGACGTATCAGCGATTGAAGCTGAGGAAAGTGAGGACTGATATGAAAGAAAGAATTCGAGCACCCTGCTACTACTGATAAGGGTATAAAAAGGTCTGAATAAAAGGGAAAGGAGTAGAGCCAAACGCTTACAGACCATAAGAAAAAGCGTTTGTTCATACATTTGATTATGGCTTTTTTTAGCAGTGCAATCAATATCCTTCAGACACTGGTCGTTGCAATCGGTGCCGGTCTTGGTGTCTGGGGCGTAATCAACCTGATGGAAGGTTATGGAAACGACAACCCGGGTGCAAAATCCCAGGGAATTAAACAGCTGATGAGCGGTGGTGGTGTTATCCTGATTGGAACACAGCTGATTCCGCTTCTGAGTGGATTATTTGGTTAAGAGAAAGGAGTAGAAATCCATGTTCAGTCAGATTTTTGATGCGATTGAGGAATGGATGAGGGAACTCTTAACCGGGATGATCACTTCCAACCTGGACACGATGTTTACTGATGTCAATCAAAAGACCGGTGAGATTGCTACCCAAGTTGGACAGACCCCGCAAGGGTGGAACAGCAGCATATTCAGTATGATCCGGAATCTATCGGATTCTGTGATCATGCCGATCGCAGGTATTATTATCACACTCGTACTCTGCTACGAATTGATTTCTATGCTGACCGAGCGTAACAACATGCATGATATTGATACCTGGATGTTTTTCAAGTACTTCGTAAAAATGTGGATCGCTGTATATCTGGTGAGTAACACATTTACGATCACAATGGCGGTATTCGATGTGGGCCAGCACGTAGTTAATTCTGCAGCCGGTGTTATCAGAGGAAGTACCGCCATTGATATTTCTTCGGCATTGACGGATCTTTCCGCAACACTGGAAAGTATGGAAATCGGAGAACTTGTTGTATTAGCGCTGGAAACCCTTATTGCCGGCTTCTGTATGAGAATCCTGTCTGTACTTATCACAGTGATCATGTATGGACGTATGATAGAGATTTACTTATATACCTCAGTTGCGCCGATTCCATTCGCAACTATGAGTAACAGAGAATGGGGACAGATCGGCACGAATTATTTCAGAGGACTCTTTGCCCTGGCTTTCCAGGCATTTCTGATGATGGTATGCGTTGCAATCTATGCAGTGCTTGTTGCAGGTATCCAGTATTCAGATAATCTGAGTTCTTCATTATTTGGCGTTATGGCTTATACGGTGATCTTATGTTACAGCCTCTTTAAGACAGCATCATTAAGTAAGTCGATATTTAACGCGCACTAATTTATAGGAAGGAGTGAAAATCATGGCATATGTCAGCGTACCGAAAGACTTAACGAAGGTAAAAAATAAAGTAGCATTTAACCTGACCAAAAGACAGCTGATCTGTATTGGGATTGGTGCTGCAATGGGAATTCCAAGCTATTTCCTCTTGCGTAATGTGATGGGAAACAGTAATGCGGCAACGGTCATGGTGCTTTTGATGTTACCGGCATTTTTATTTGCCATGTACGAAAAAGACGGGATGCATCTGGAAGATGTTCTGATGCATATGATCCGGGTGAAGTTTCTTCGTCCACCCGTCAGAAAATATGAAACTGAAAACTATTATGAAACAGATCCGGAACAGATCAGACAGTCTCCGGATGCAGGAAAACCGAAAGGAGGAAAAACGGTTGCGAAAAAAGAAAAATAAGAAAACCGTCGCAGATACCGGATACAAAAAAGTAGACAGAAAAGAGAAAAAGAAAAAAGAAAAGCAGGAGGAAAAACGCAGGCAGAAAAAACTGTCCGTCCAGCAGTCGATCGCTTATAAGGAAATGGGAAGAGATGGAATCTGCAGGGTACAGGGAAAAACTTATTCTAAGTGTATCCGCTTTTATGACATCAACTACCAGCTGGCTCAGAATGAAGATAAAAATGCAATCTTTGAAAACTGGTGTGATTTCCTCAATTACTTTGATGCCAGTATCCATTTTCAGCTGAGCTTTATCAATCATAAAAGCAGCATGAAAGAATTTGAACAGGTCATCCGGATCCGTCCTCAGGATGATGCTTTTGACGATGTCCGTATGGAATACGCAAAGATGTTGAAACAGCAGCTGGCAAAAGGAAACAACGGTCTGGTGAAGTCAAAATATATCACATTTGCCATTGAAGCAGAAAATATCCGGGAGGCAAAACCAAAGCTGGAACGTATCGAGTCGGATATCCTGAATAACTTTAAGATCCTGGGAGTTCCGGCATATCCGCTGAATGGCGTGGAACGTCTGCAGATACTGTATGAGACATTCAATCCGGATGTGATGACAGATTTTCAGTTTGACTATGGATCCATGATCCGGACAGGACTCAATACAAAGGATTATGTGGCACCGACCAGTTTTGTATTCCGAGACAGAAATACGTTCCAGATGGGAAATACTATCGGGGCTGTCTCTTATCTGCAGATCCTGGCACCGGAGCTTACGGATAAGATGCTGGCAGAATTTCTGGATATCGATAAGAACCTGATCGTCAACCTGCATGTGCAGTCAGTAGATCAGATGAAGGCAATCAAGCTGGTAAAAAGCAAAGTGACGGATATCAACCGTATGAAAATCGAAGAACAGAAAAAAGCAGTCCGGGCCGGATACGATATGGATATCATTCCATCGGATCTGAACACGTATGGCGGAGAAGCTAAGCGTCTGTTAGAAGACCTGCAGTCACGAAATGAGCGTATGTTCCTTGTAACAGCGCTCTTTTTAAATACAGCAAAGACCAAACAGGCACTGGACAATGCCATCTTCCAGACTGCCGGAATTGCATAGAAATACAATTGTGTACTGAAACGTCTGGACTATCAGCAGGAAGAAGGACTGATGAGCAGTGTTCCGCTGGGAGTCAATCATATCCCCATCAAACGTGCACTGACCACGACCAGCACTGCTATCTTCGTACCGTTTACCACCCAGGAACTTTTTATGGCAGGAGAATCCCTGTATTACGGATTAAATGCACTCAGCAACAACATGATCATGGTGGACCGCAAGAAACTGAAAAATCCGAATGGCCTGATCCTTGGTACTCCTGGATCCGGTAAATCCTTTGCTGCCAAAAGAGAGATCACCAATGCTTTCTTTGTTACGAAGGATGACATTATCATCGGAGATCCGGAAGGTGAATATTATCCGCTGGTCCACGCACTGGGAGGACAGGTCGTTCATATCTCACCTACCAGTAAGGACTATATCAATCCAATGGATATCAATATGGATTATTCCGATGATGACAATCCACTTGGTGTGAAATCTGATTTTGTCCTGTCCTTATGTGAGCTGATCATGGGAAGCAGGGACGGTATTGAAGCAGAGGAAAAATCAGTGATCGACCGCTGTCTTCCACTGGTGTATCAGAAGTACTTTGCAGATCCAAAACCGGAAAACATGCCGGTCCTCGGTGACCTATATGACTGCCTCAGAAAGCAGAAAGAACCACAGGCCCAGAGAATTGCAACAGCACTGGAAATCTATGTAAATGGATCACTGAAAGTATTCAACCATAGAACCAATGTGGAACTGAATAACCGTATTGTCTGCTTTGACATCAAGGAGCTTGGAAAACAGCTGAAAAAAATCGGAATGCTCATCGTCCAGGATCAGGTATGGAACAGAGTTACAATCAACCGTGGCATCAAATCTACCAGGTACTATATCGATGAGTTTCACCTTCTGCTCAAAGAAGAACAGACAGCAGCTTATTCCGTAGAAATCTGGAAGAGATTCCGTAAATGGGGAGGTGTACCGACTGGTATCACTCAGAACATTAAGGATCTTCTTGCCAGCAGGGAGATTGAAAATATCTTTGAGAACAGTGATTTTATCCTGATGCTGAATCAGGCTGCAGGTGACAGACAGATCCTTGCAAAACAGCTGAATATTTCCCCATATCAGTTGTCTTATGTGACGAATTCCGGGGAAGGTGAAGGACTTCTCTTCTATGGAACAACGATCATTCCATTTAAGGATAAGTTCGATAAGACATTGAAATTGTATGGTCTGATGACCACGAAGCCTGAGGAAACATTGAAACGAGATAAAGAAATGAGGGATGCAAATGAAGGAAATCGATAAGATCCGAATCAAGCAGTGGAATCAGGACAATCCTTACATTCAGATGAAAAATCTGGAAAATGTGCAGCCAGGATACCGTGTTCATACAGTCAATGACGATCATCATCTGTATGAACTGCCACTGGAAACACAGAACATTATTCTTGACTGGGTATTCTGGAACTTCTATCCGGCACAGAAAATCTATCCACATCTTACAAGTGATGATCTGAAAGAAGTTTTATATAAACGTACCCAGATCCATCTGTACAATAACCAGTTCAAGGAAGCTATGCTGATCAATGGATTCTGGCCGAGAGATCCGAGTGAACTGAACTGGGTATTTCATATCCAGGCAAGCTCTCCGGCAATCAGGACACAGGCAGATGGTTATCCTGGAATCCCGATCATTGGACGCCAGGAACTGAATGAGTACAGAAAGAAAAGTTGTGCCAGGAGGTGATGACCTATAGCCGGAAAAGAATTTAAAGGCAAAGATAAAAAGGTCGCAAAGATGACCAGAGATGGTCTGACAGAAGAAAATCTCCGTGATGGTAGTGTAAAAGATATCAGTCACAGGAGTCGAGGGCGACCGGAAAATAAGGAAGAATTTGTTCCTGAACGAGAACGAAAAAAGGCTGAGAATGAAGATTCAAAATCAGGAAAAGGAAAACGACTGCAGATGGAGAAAATTCGTAAATCGTCTGCTCAGCAGGAAGCTGTTGAGGATACAGTTGAAGTCACACTGGAAGAAAAAGTATCCGGATATCGAAAGAAACTGCATCGTTATGAAAAAATCCCGGATGGTGATAACAGCCTGAACAGTCAAAAGAAATCCATTCGGAAGAAGCAGCTGCAAAAACAGATGACTAAAGAACAGGCAAAAGCCGGAAGATTATCCTTTGATGATGAAGGAAATCAGATGGTGAAAGGTGTTGGCATGAAACCAGGAGGGACAGCCGGAAAATACATTGCCACACAAGCTGTTATATCTGGTATGAAAGCAGTTACTTCCGAAGAGGAAGAAACAGATGAAAATGCAGGTGTGGAAAGTGCCAGACTCGCAGAGCGTGAAACAGAAGCTGCGTTACGTGGTCTGCGTCATGCTCAGATCCGGAGCAAACGAACGGATGTGAAAACCCATCGCAGAGGTTATCGTGAGGCTACCGTAGAAAAGAAACTGAAATTTGGTTCTGTAGAAAGTATGGAAGGAGCCAAACATGCAGAAACGGTAAAGAAAGCCGAACAAAAGAGACATTCCTATAACCGCTTCTTTCAGAAAAAACGATATAAGGATGCTTACCGGGCAGCCAGAGCTGGAAAATCCGCTGGCAGTCTGGGTGGAGCAACAACCATTGCCGGTGTCGAGAACATGACGGTAAAAGCAAAGATTGCCTTGAAAGAGATTGTAAAGCGTAGTCGTGCCATGTTCGCAGGCATCGGTATTTTTGCGCTTCTTTTTCTTGTCATAGCAGTATCTCTGGGGAGCTGCAGTGCTTCTATCGAGGGTGCTGGATCTGTGATTGGTATTACAACGTATCCAAGTTCAGACGAGGATATTTATGCTGCCGAAAACAGATATGCTGCTTTGGAAAGTGCCTTGAATCAGCAGATAAATGAGATGGAACGAAGACATCCAAATTATGACGAGTATCAGTACAACATTGCAGAAATTGGTCATAATCCATACCATCTTATCTCGTATCTTACCGCAAAATATGGGGACTGGACGTACTCAGATGTTGAAAACGAACTTCAAGCTCTTTTTGAAGCACAATATCATCTGAATACAGAAGGTCGAACAGAAACGGTGACAGAAACCAGAAATGTTCGAGTCGGAGAATCATTGGGACAGGTAGTGACCAGTGGATACTGTAACTGTCGAATCTGTTGTGGAGTATGGTCCGGAGGTCCAACTGCCAGTGGTGCATATCCAACTGCAAACCATACCATTGCTGTAGATGCTTCCAATCCGTTTGTGCCGATTGGAACAAAGGTAGTAATGAATGGTGTGGAATACACAGTTGAGGATACCGGAGCCTTTGCACGATATGGTGTGCAGTTTGACGTTTACTATGATAACCATGCTGCCGCTTCTGCTCATGGACACCAGACCTGGGAAGCCTATATCGCAGATGACAATGGCAGTCAGGAAGTAACGGTTACAAGTACAAGCACTAAGAAGATTCTATATGTGACACTGACAAATGGAAGCTTTGATGCTGTGGCAAGAGCCAATCTGAATGCAGAGCAGCTGATCATCTACAATGCATTAAATACGACCTATGGAAACAGAAATTATCTGTGGGATGTAAACAATGTGACCAGTGGATCAAGCGGTAATGGAATGAGCTATGAGATTCCACCGGAAGCACTGCAGGATGAAGAATTTGCCCGGATGATCCGAGAAGCGGAAAAATATCTGGGAGTACCTTATGTATGGGGTGGTTACTCTCCGTCCGGATTTGATTGCTCAGGATTCGTATCTTATGTCATTAACCACTGTGGTAATGGCTGGAACTATGGACGATTGACCGCAGATGGATTAAGAGGCGTATGTACTTATGTATCACCGCAAGAAGCAAAACCAGGAGATCTGATCTTCTTCCAGGGAACGTATAACACATCCGGTGCAAGCCATGTGGGTATCTATGTCGGTAACAATATGATGATCCATTGTGGGGATCCGATCCATTACTCAAATATCAGCACATCCTACTGGCAGCAACACTTCATGTGCTTTGGAAGACTGCCATAAATGGGTGATTGAAGGGAGGTGAAAGTTTGAATAAAAAGATTAAAAAATATCTGGATGAAATTGCCAAGACAGAGAAAAAGATCGCGGATCTGCAGCAATATCTTAGTGGTGTCCAGGCTGCATTAAAGCAGGAAGAGGACAATGAGATGATCAGGTGCATCCGTGGTATGAAGATGGAGAATGGTCAGTTGTATGATCTTTTGGATGGTATCCAGAATGGAACAGTTAAATTTCAGGTAAGCAGGGAGTCTGACGAAGAAGGTTCAGGCTCCTTTGTATTCACAAATGAAAATATGGAGGAATATCAGAATGGTGAAATGGAAGAAAATGAATAAGAAAATGGCAGGACTGCTGTTAGGAGTCATGATGCTTTTTACTGCATCAACCACAGCATTTGCCTATGTGGATGAATCAGCAGAGGCATCCAAAGTAGAGACAACTCAGACAGATCAATCAACAGACAAAGAAGAGAAAAAGGATGAGGCGGCAAGTACAAATGAGGTGCTGCCGGAAGATGGAACAGACCAGGGAACTGCATTTACGACACCTGGAAATGGCGAAGTTAAGGATGACATTACCGATGATTCCACAAAGGAGTTTCTTACAGTTACAACGAAGAATAATAATACTTTCTATATCGTGATCGACCGCAGTGCCACATCCCAGAATGTCTATATGTTATCCCAGATTGATGAAAATGATCTGTCAGAGTTTCTGGATAAAGACAGCACTGCTACTGTCGTAACACCACAGCCAGATACATCAAAGGTTGTGCTGGATGAAACAAATAATGAGGATATAGGCAAGGAAGCTACCATTGATCCGGAGAAAACAGCATCTGCAAAAACCAATATGGGTGCAATGGCAACAATCCTGATTTTGGCTCTCGGCGGTGTGGCAGCTTACTACTACTTCAAGATCTATAAACCTAAAAAAGAGGAAGATGAGGATGATCAGCCGGAAGGTTTGGAAACAGGTGGACTGGAAGAAGTTCCGGATGAGGAAGAGTCTGAAGACGAAGATTTTGAAGAAAATGAAAAATAAATAAACTTTTTTAGCGGAGGGGGCTGTAAAACATGCTCTCTCCGTTTCGTTATATGAAGGAGGTAATACATCATGTATTTAGTAATTGCAGAAAAACCAAGTGTATCAAGAGCAATCGCAGAAGTGATTGGAGCACAGGAACGAGAAGACGGATATTTAAGAGGAACCGACTGTATGGTCAGCTGGTGTTTCGGACATCTGGTCGAGTATGTTTCACCGGATGCTTACGATGAGAAATTTAACCAGTGGAGATATGAAGATCTCCCGATCATCCCGAAAGACTGGAAAGTTACAGTCTCAGAAGATAAGAAAGATCAGTTCTATATCTTAAAAAGACTGCTCAACAGTCCGGAAATTGAATACGTCGTAAATGCCTGTGATGCCGGACGTGAAGGAGAATTAATCTTCAAACATGTCTATGACTTATCCGGAAGTAAAAAGCCGGTGAAACGATTATGGATCAGTTCTCTGGAAGATTCAGCAATCTTTGATGGAATGCAGCATCTGAGATCCGCAGAGGAATACCGACATCTGGCCGAAGCTGCTGTATGCCGTTCTCAGGCTGACTGGCTGGTAGGAATGAATGCAACCAGAGCTTACACCACAAAGTACTTCAAAAAGCTGACCGTTGGAAGGGTTCAGACACCGACACTTGCCATGTTGGTGGAACGTGCCGGACAGATCAGCAATTTCCAAAAAGAAAAGTATTTCAATGTGGAACTGGATTGTGACGGAATTCCGGCAGTAAAGTCAAAGATCTTTGATCCGGATGAGGCGGAACAGTTAAGAAGCAGATGCCAGGGAAGTGAAGCTATTGTCACTGCTGTAAAAGAAGCCGAAAAGAAAGTAAAAGCCCCAAAGCTTTATGATCTGACCACACTGCAGAGAGAAGCAAACCGTATCTATGGAATGACAGCCAAACAGACATTAGATACCGCCCAGAGCCTGTACGAAAAGAAGCTGATCACTTATCCAAGAACGGACAGTCAGTATCTGACCGAAGATATGGAGCAGACCGCAAGAAATGTGGTACGTCAGATTTATGAGAAATATCAGCTGACAGGTCCTTTCGATCAGCCGGAACAGCCAGATGTGAAGAAAGTCATGAATAACAGCAAAGTGACAGATCACCATGCAATCATCCCAACGATGGAACTTACATCCTGCCATATGGATGAACTGAAATCCTGGGAAGAAAAGATTCTGTTTCTGATCGCAGTCCATACGGTCATGGCAATGAGTAAAGATCACATTTACCAGGAAACAGAGATTGAAGTGGAATGCCAGGGAGAAGTCTTCAAGACAAAAGGAAAAACTGTCCTGCAGGATGGATGGAAAATCTTTGAAAACTGCTTCAAAAATAAGGACCGCATGGCAATAGCAGATCCAGATCAAGAAATGAAAGAGAGGATTCCGAAAGTAACCAAAGGACAGACTTTCTATGCTGTAGCTGCAGAAAAGACAGAACATTTCACATCACCGCCAAAACCATACAGTGAAGATACGCTCCTTGCGGCAATGGAAACTGCTGGAAATAAGGAATTCGATGAAGATACAGAAAAGAAAGGATTAGGAACTCCGGCAACAAGAGCCGGTATCATCGAAAAACTGATCTATTCCCAGTATGCCACCCGAAAAGGAAAACAGATCATTCCAACAGATGATGGAAAAGTCCTTGTTGAGATTCTTCCAGACTTCCTGAAATCTGCAAGTATGACTGCAGAATGGGAAAATCAGCTGCTCTTGATGGAGCATGGAGAAATTGCACCGGAACAGTTTATGACTGGGATCAAAAATATGCTCACCATGATGCTGAATGGATGTGATGCGATCTCCGAAGAAGAAACAAGAAGATTTCAGACCAGAGAAAGCATTGGAACCTGTCCGGTATGCGGCAGCCTGGTATACGAAAGCAAGACCAACTTCTATTGCAGCAACCACGATTGCCACTTTGCTCTCTGGAAAGATAACCGCTATCTGCAGAGCATGGAAAAAACCATGGATAAAAAGATGGCTGCAGAACTTCTGAAAAACGGAAGTGTGCATGTAAAAGACCTGTATTCCAGAAAGAAAAATATGTACTTTGAGGCAGATCTTCATATGGATGCAGATGAAACCGGAAGGGTGAATTTCTCTTTATCCTTTCCACAAAAGAAACCAAAAAACAAAAGCAAAAAGAAATAAGAAAACAGATTAGAGGAGAAAACGAAGAATGAATTTTAATGAATTTGTAAATGAAGTGAAGGACAATATCAAACTCTTTTTACCAAGGGATTATGAGAATGCAGAGGTATCAACGATGGAGTGTCATAAACTGAACCGTGCCTATACGGGACTGATGGTGAGAAAAGAAGGTGAGATGCTTACCCCGACGATCAATCTTAACCGGCTGTATGAAGCATATAAAGCACAGCCTGGCGTAACAATGGAAACTGTATGCAGAAAGATTGCAGATATAGTTATTGAGGCACCGATACAGGTTGATCTGAAAGCTATTTTAAACTATGAAGATGTGAAGGACAAGCTGTTTATCCGTGTGTCATCAGCCGAAGCAAATAAGGAAGTCCTCGAAATTGTGCCACACCAGTTAAAGGAAGATCTTGCAATTACCTATCATGTGGCAGTAGGCAAGAATCAGGATGGATTAAGTTCCATGCTGATTACAAATGAAATGATGAAGGAATATGGAGTGACACAGGAGCAGATTCATGAAGACGCTATGAAAAGTTCACCGCGTGTCATGGTCCCAGAGGTATCAAGTATAGGTGTACTGATAGATGAAATATATCAGAAAAATATTCTCATGCTGACACCAGATGAACGTGAAATGCTGCTAGAAACATTGCAGGAGTCAAGCGAGATGCCGACATTCTTTGTTGTTACGAATACAGAAAGAATTGATGGAGCCGGTGTGATCTTTTATCCGGAATTCATGGATAACATGGGGGAACTTCTGGGAAATGATTTCTTCATTTTGCCATCATCCATCCATCAAATGCTGATCTTGCCGGATGACGGTCAAGTGGATGCGGAAATGTTAAGAGATATGGTAAAAGAAGTTAATGCCACTCAGGTAGCACCAGCAGAACGCCTTACCAATGATGTATATCACTTTGACACAAAGGATCACGTCTTTGAAAAGGCAGACAGGTTCACAGAACGTCAGAAAGAAAAAGAAGCGCAGGTTGCAAAAACAGAGAAAGTTGGAAAAGAACAGCCGGATCAGAAACCGAAAACAAAGAAGCACGATATGGAACTCTAATAAAAAATAATCATCTCATCAACTAATAAAAAGCCCTGCGGCATAAGCACAATGTCGTAGGGCGTTTTTGGAAAGGAGTATTATGACAGAACAAAAAAAAACTACTACTATTCCACTGCCGGTCCAGGGAAAAGATATGGACAGCATTATGCAGTCACTGGAATCCGGTGTGGAAGAACTTTTTACAAGTAACCGCTATCAGGAATTTCTTAAAACCATGGCAAAGTTTCACAATTATTCCTTTAATAATACAATGCTGATCGCTATGCAACGACCGGATGCCACACTTGTTACCAGTTACAAAAACTGGCAGTCCATGGGTAGACAGGTCATGAAAGGGGAAAAAGGAATTACAATCATTGCACCGGCACCATATAAGAAAATGAAGGAAAAAGAGGTTCTGGATGAAAATCAGCGACCAATCATGGGAACTGATGGAAAACTTAAGACTGAAAAAGTGGAAGTTACAGTTCCACATTTTAAAGCAGTTACCGTCTTTGATATTGCTCAGACATCCGGGGAACCAATCCAGACACTAGCACCGGAATTACTGACTGCAGCTGTACAGGATTTTGATTCTTTCATGCAGGCTATTCAGAAAATATCCCCAGTGCCGATTCGATTCGATGAGATCGATGGCAATGCCAATGGATATTATCACAATGCAGACAAGGAAATCGTGATCAAAAAAGGGCTCAGTGAAAGCCAGACCTTAAAGACTGCTATTCATGAAACAGCCCATGCTAAACTGCATGACAAGGAAATCATGGAAAGCCTGGGTGTAGAAAAAGACCGTCTGACAAAAGAGGTTGAAGCAGAATCCGTTGCTTACTGTGTGTGTTCTTCCTTTGGTTTGGATACATCGGATTATAGTTTTCCTTATATTGCAGGTTGGAGCAGCAGCCGGGAAATGAAGGAAATGAAAGCATCTATGGATGTGATCCGCAAGACAGCCGGTGAAATGATCGATCAGCTTACAGAAGAACTGGAAATCATTCTTGAAGAAAAACAAAAAACAGAATTACATGAAAAATACGGCATTCTGGTAGATGCACTGGAGGCAGCCGGATACCGCTATGATTATCGGGAAAGCGAACCGGGACATATTGTACTGGCACCGGATGGGACACATGAAATTGCTGGGTATTTGCAGTTTGAATCATGGGGAGATATCAAAGACTGGCTGGAAGATACGATTGCAGAAGGAACGGATATTTCGGAAAGAGTTGATCGGGCTTTGTATCCATTTAAGTTTGATTATACCCTAGAGGAAGAAATGTTCAGAGGTAATGGTGACCGCTTTGCGATTTACCATGTGGATGAAGGCACACCGGGAAAACAACATTTATTTATGAATATGGCAATGGTCAAAGAAGATGGCATTACAATCGATGCAGCAAATTATAAATGTGTCTATTCTGGCAGATTACATGAAAATGAAAAGCTGGATGATTTGTATGCCGTATTCAACGATAATCCACCGGCAGATTATAAAGCACATTCTATGTCGGTCAGTGATGTTATCATTACAAACCGTGGTGGGGATATGCAGGCATATTACGTGGATCGATTTGGATTTGCAGAACTTCCAGACTTTGCAGCACAAAGAGAAAAAATACTCGATATTGTCCCGGAAATAGAAAATGTGGATTATGAAAATGATCTTACATGTATCAGCTTTTATGCGGCTGAATGTGCTGAATTTCCTGTAATGGGTGAAGTACATTATGACCTGACATTACCAGAAGCCTTGGAAGCTTATGAGAAAATCCCATCAGAACGTATGCATGGACTGAAATGTGTTGGCTTTGATCTGAAAGACGGAAGTGATTATGAAGGAATGCAGAGTCTGATGATTGAAGGAAAAATACAGAAAGAATTTTTGAATTCGATTCCTGGATTTAGAGAAAATTCTTATGTGCAAAATGCAATCAGTCGTGTGGAAAAGTACTTGGAAGAAAGACATCCAAATGTGGAAAATCCTCTGAAATCCAATAAGAAAGTGGATAACGAAAAAAATATAAGCAAAGAAAAAAACGAGAAGGAGCTGAATATACAGATGAAACCAATACCGAAAAAGAAAAGGGGGGAAATGAGCCTATGAGAAATGTAAACCTGGAAGAAAACGAACTGACTATTACTGCTATCTTCCAGCAGCACACAAAGGAAGAAACAATCCAAACACTGAAAGAAGCTTTGGAAGTTTTGGAACAGGAAGAAAGTGATCCTGAGAATGATGAAATGATTGAGATCATCAATTCTACAGTTGGAAAATTACAGCAGATCGAAGACAAATACTACTATTCTCTGGATCTGAATTATTATCTGAATAACTTGGAGGACGATGCCTATGAAGCTTAATCAATTTGCAGTCTACCGAGTAGATCAGCAGACAGCAGGAAAAGCACTGTGGCATCTGCCATATCAAGAGGCAAGACAGCAGAATGTGTTGATTACTGTCGAAAATTACCGATTAGTCTCGATTCATGAAATGCAGGAAGAAGAAAAAGTCGCTGACATCTGGAAACGGATGAAAAAACAATGCGAAGTCAGTGACGTGCTTGTATTGAACAAAAATGGAGAAATCAGCTGCTACTATGTAGATGAAAACTATCCGCAGTATTTGGCCGGATTCATTCGTATCAATACATCCGGTGCACTGATCACTATGGAAACTGAGAATTATCAGATTGATGGGAAAAAGGGGAACTGGATTGCAACAGACACCGTCATTATTGATGGAAAACAGTTTTATTTGATGGAACATCAGGTATACCGAGATCAGGCCCAGGGTGTTATCCTGGATGCCTATGGAAAAATGGTTGTCGAAGAATGTAAGAAATTCGATGAAAAGACAAAACAAAAGATTCATGATTACATCCAACAGCAGGTACCGCTAAATCCGGTCGAACAGCTAAAACAAGATGGTAAAATCCGTCTGGAACATTACCAGAAATTCTACCAGAACGGCACTTATGAACGAAGCAGAGAATCTGGTACAGAAGCTAACTATGATATGGTGGACGGTCTGGTGAATAATCAGAAGAAGAACCTGGAAAAAATTTCTGATGCACGCAACAACAAACAGACGTCCCGAAATCAACAAAATAATAAACCTAAGAAACGAAGGTCCGTAATCAAACGACTGCATCAGAAACAGATTGCCATTGCTCGCCGGTCCGGAAAGTCGATACCAAAGTACCTGGATCAGGAAATGGAAAGAAAGCGGGGATAGAATATGCGAAGGTTAAAGTGTGAAAAAGAAACGATTATTCTGACTAATGAAGATGATGAATTCTATGATGTGTATACCTTCAATCAGAGCTTGCAGAAACGGTTGAGGTCTTTTGCGGAGAAGTATCCGGATGATTGCTGGTTGAAAGGATCTTCGGAGGATGGTAGTGAAACGTATATGATTAAAAAAGGGCGGTTATCATTGAATTTAAGACCACCCTATTCCAAGGATAGAATTCATAAAGCAACCGAACGAATTATTGAAGAACAGAAAGAGCAATCGAAGGATTCATAGAATGCGATTTAAGAGAAAAAAGCCTCATGACCATGAGAAAAAATGAAAGCAAAATACGTTAGCTGATAAAGTGTATAGGCTCAAAAGGGAAAGTGCCCTTTTGGGCCTTTTTTCAGCTTGTTACAAAAAAATATATAGATTATACTGTAAGTAGGTGGTGAATACGATGACTGATATTATGACAAAAGAACAAAGAAGTAGAACAATGAGTCATATTCATAAAAAAGATACTTCCATAGAATTAAAGTTAAGAAAAGCTTTATGGCATAAAGGGTATAGATATCGAAAAAATTATTCTGCTTTACCAGGATCACCGGATATAGCGTTAACGAAATATAAAATTGCAATATTTTGTGATAGTGAATTTTTTCATGGAAAAGATTGGGAAATATTAAAACCCAAATTAGAAAAAGGAAATAATTCTGAATATTGGGTAAAAAAAATCAGTAGAAATATTGAACGGGACAAAGAAAAAGATCAAGCGTTATTGTTTCTTGGATGGACAATTATTCATTTTTGGGGAAAAGATATTCTGAATAATGTGGAGGAATGCATTACCGTTGTCGAAGAAACCGTCTTTGATGAAAAAATGACAGAGGATTTGTTTATCGAATGATATGGAGGGGTATATGGAGTTTCACGATAAGTATTTTACAAAGGAAGAATTAGAAAAAAAATTTGAGATTTTGGAACGAGATAAAACTTTTGGAGAGATAGATGCAAAAGATGTATTCCATAAGCAAACACCTGCGAAAGGTATTCTCGGATGTGTTATTGAACAGAGCGTTCTAGGAATGAAACAAAACTCACTTCAGGAAGCAGATTTGGAAATTCTACAAAAAAATGGAAAATATAAAGCTACGGAATTAAAAGTTACTGGTGTACAACCGTCTAATAAAGAAGGTTGCAAATATGAAGCGAAAGAGCCAATGTCTCTTACGGCTGTAAGTATAGGAACGATTGAAACAGAAGAATTTATAGAGTCTCATTTTTATAATAAAATAGCACACATGTTATGGGTATTTTATTTGTATGACAGAAAGCAAGGACAAAAGGTTGTTCCATATTCTGAATATGAAAGATTTCCTGCTTTAGGATATAAGTTTCTTGATATTGCAGACGATGAAGCTGAATTGACTAAATTTAAAAACGATTGGCTTCTGACACAGCAATATATAATTGCTGCAAATAAAAGCGATAAACCAGAGGAATTGTATCCATTGTTGCATACTTCTATCAAAGATAGATTGTTCTACATTGATATAGCTCCTAGATACAAAGTATTCCCAAAGCAGACACCTAGATTCAGGTTGAAAAAATCCTATGTTGATACTATTTTTCAAGAGTATTTCAATTCAAAAGGAAAAAAGAAAAAACAATTGGAAAAATTACCAATTGATATAAATTCTTTTGATGAGTTGGAGAATAAACTAAGAGAGTTGACTTTTTTATATAAAAATAAAACGGTTGAGGAATTGGTTAATCATTTTGGCATTAAATATCAAGGATTATCACAAGTTTGTAAAAAGAACGAAAAGCCGAAAGCATTGATACCTAAACAAGTAACAGAAACAATAGCAGTAAATATGCTTGGTGGAACATCAAAAAAAATAAGTAATATAGAATTGTTTGAAAAAATTGGTGTAATCGGAAAATCTGTTGTTGTTACACAGACAGAAAAGAGAACAGAGGATACCAAGTTTTTTACATTAGATATCGAAGAACTATTAGATGAACATATGATGTTTGAGAACTCTTCTTTTTATCAATACTTTAATGAACACAAAATTCTTTGTATTATGTACGAAGAACCAAGTTCAGAAGCACCGTTAAATGATAATAAATTTCTTGGATTTAAGTGGTTTACTTTCAGTGAAGAATTTATTAACACAACAATAAAAGAAGTTTATGAAATTATCAGAGATAGACTTATCAATCATACATTAGAAGAAAAGTATGTTTATAAAAAAGATGGAACAAAGCGAATAAATAAAACAGGAGTTCCAATGGTGGAATTAAATTTTCCAAAAAGTTCAGAATACAACATCTTTGTTAGAGGTACAAGTAGTGATAGCACTCATAAACCATGGATTCTAAATGGCACAGCTGCTGATGGTACAAAGACAATTCATTCATATACACAGCAAATTTGGATAAAAGGAAGTTTTTTGGTGAATGAGTTAAACAAAATTGAGTATATTTAGAAAGGATTGAGCATGGCAGGATATATAATGAGTTTAGGAGCTATTGATGATGGCACCTTAGCTTCATTTCAAGGATGTAATAAGACAAAAGAAATATTATTAAAAGAAAAAGCTTTGGAGAAGTGTATAGAAAATGGGATTTATGCCACATTTATAAAAAGTACAAGCGGAAGTGCTTTTCTAGGAACGAGAGCTGATTATTTAGGAATGAGACCTGGAGAGAATATTTATTTCTTTTTTAACCGGTGTATTTATGGTATCGGAGAAATAATTGGAATAGATAATAATGCTGCATTTGGAAATAAAAATGGTGACTTATATTCATTTAGTGATGACGAAAACTATCCATTTTTTTGCTTGTTTAAAGCTGCTCCTTATTTTTTTAAAAATGGCGTAGATATGGATGAAGTATTACTTTCTAATCCAGAGGATTTTAGAATGTTGAGATTTTTCCATAAGAGATCCTTCATTAAATTGGATGATATAGAAAATAAGGCATTGAAAACGTTTATTATTCAAAAGAATGAACTGGCACTTGAAAAATTTGATAAGAATAAGCATTATGATGCATCTAATCAAGAAAAAACATTTACAGATATTCAAAATAAATTTTTGTTGAACAAAAGCGAATATGTATTAAATGCTGCAAATATATTCAAGGAAGGTGTAAAAGTAAAAAAACATCCGAATAGAATTTCTTCTGAAACTTATGTTGAAGGTCTTATATTAGATTATGTAAAAAAACCAAACCGATTACTTGGATATTGGGATTTTATCACAAGACAATATCCAGCTTCTCCAGCAAAACCCTCAGAATATGTGGATTATATGGATGTGTTTGGATATCGATATGTTAAAGGTTATGAAAAGGAAGGTATTATATCAAAATATGTTGTAATGGAATTAAAATCCAAAGAAGTAAATGAAGACACAATACTTCAAGTTATGAAATATGTAGATTGGATTTGTAAAGAGTTTGCGCACAATGATTATTCAATGATAGAAGCATATATAGTTGGAGAGGAACAAAGAGAAGAAAACTTATTAAGTGCAAACGAAAAATTGTATACAAGAAATTACATAAAAGGTTCTAAGCATAATGCTAACAGGGGAATTGATGTTGAAACCGGTGAATGGAAAAATGTTAAATTCATTAATTATGTAGATATACTAAATGATTTTAAGTAAAATGTATATATATTTTTTGCAAACTGAAATGTTATAATAAACAGTTGATCAATTTATGAAAATGTGTTATGATAAATTGAAATCAATTTAGGAGGAAATATATGCAGAAGACAGTTTGCGAATTGTTTGCCGGAGTAGGCGGCTTTAGATGTGGACTTAATAATATAAAAACAGCAGAAGACTATAATAAAAAAGAAAAATGGGATACAGTTTGGTTTAGTCAATGGGAGCCAGCCGAGAAAAGTACACAGTACGCACATGATTGTTATGTATATCGGTTTGGAACACGATTAGATAACAATGGTGAGGATACCACAAATTACAATATTGAAGATGTTGATAAAACAGCACTCCCCGATTTTAACTTATTAGTAGGTGGATTCCCTTGTCAAGATTACTCAGTTGCATCCTCATTAGCTACATCTAAAGGGCTTGAAGGAAAAAAAGGAATTTTATGGTGGTCAATACGAGAAATACTAGAAGTGAAAAAACCACCGTTTGTATTATTAGAAAACGTGGATAGATTATTAAAATCTCCTGCAAAACAAAGAGGAAGAGATTTTGGCGTGATTTTGGCTTGCTTTCGAGATGAAGGATATACCGTAGAGTGGCGTGTGATTAATGCCGCAGAATACGGATATCAGCAAAGAAGACGTCGAACATTTATTTTTGCTTACAAAAATACCACGAACTATGCTGATAGTATTTT
Organism: Ruminococcus sp. AF17-12; assembly: GCF_003479245.1. Lineage (NCBI taxonomy): Bacteria > Bacillati > Bacillota > Clostridia > Eubacteriales > Oscillospiraceae > Ruminococcus > Ruminococcus sp. AF17-12. The sequence continues at coordinate 8,058 of NZ_QUGY01000010.1, read as the reverse complement.
AAAATCTATAGGATACACAGACACATCAAAAGAAGAATGTATGGAAAGTATAATCCTAAATGAAGGTTTTTTTGCAAAAGCTTTCCCTGTAAATAAAGTAGAAGCTGCTAAAATGAAAATCAAAGAACTTCCATCAGAAGTAGGCGAAGTGTCTGATACATTCCAATGTGCTTTTGAAAATACTGGTATAATGAAAGACGGAATAATATATACTATGAAAACTGTGCCTAATTATAGTGGAGAACAAATAACACTTGGAGATGTCATGGAAATTGGCGAGGTAGACGAACAGTATTTTATTCCTGAAGAAAAATTATACTATACGGATCCATCTGTTACACATAGTGATGAAACTGAACAACGTCTTCCGAAAGAAGACAGACAAACTTGGCAATATCTGAAGGGTGCAAAAAAACTGTTACGTACCAGTTCGACAGGGCATGAATATGTATTTTCAGAAGGTGCTATTTCTATGATTGATCAAGAAGATAAACCAGCACGAACAATGCTGACATCGGAAGGCGGATTTAGTAGAACCACTCATATTGTGAAAGACAAAATGACTGGAAGAATACGATTACTTACTGCTTCTGAAACAGAACGAATCCAGGGATTTCCTACAGATCATACAAAATATTGTTTGATTAAAGGGGAAACTGTAGAAATGCCATTGCGAAAACGTCGATTTATGATGGGAAATGCTTTGGTAGTAAATTTAATACAGCAAATGGAAGAAGAATTATCAAGAATTTTTGAACAGGAAGATTAAAGACAGACAGAGAAAATGTTATGGCATTTTCTCTGCTTGTTTTTACAAATGATTTAAGAAGGGAGGAATGAGTTTTGTCTGAAGCTAATGATATTATAAAAGATTTCAGTGAACGAGAATTCCGTAGTTTCGGATCTACTGCCTTATTTGCTAATTTGAAATGGTGGGCCAATGAAGAAAATAATCAATGTAATCCAGAAACGTTAGACAAAGCTTTAGTGATACTAGATGATATTATTTTAAATGAATATAAAGACGATTTCTTAGTAAAAGTAGTTAAGGGTGATGTGTTTTATCGTGCACGCACAGTTTCAATTGACGACTATGGTAATATTGAAAAAGGCGTTTATTCCTCAAAAACAAGATTACATGGATATGATTGGAAAGAATCTAAAGAACCTCCTGCTAAATATGCAGCAGCAGGCAGAAATAGTAAGCAGAAAGAAAGAGCATTATATATGGCTTCAAATGAGATTACAGCTTGTGCTGAGGTTCGTCCGCCAATTCGTGCATTGGTATCAATAGCAAAGTTTACAGCAGATAAAGAAATGACAATACTTGATTTTTCAAAAAAACAGGGATATTCAAAACCATTAAATATAAAAGATAGAGAGTATGATATCGATACAAGAAAATATATATCTAAGGTGTTATCATTATTCTCAGTACCAGTTTATAATACAGAAGAATATAAGATTACACAAAAAATAATATCCCATTATAGAAAAAAAGGATATTATGGAGTTAAATATAAAAGTTTTTATGCCGATGGATGCAATTTTACTTTTTTTGATGAGTATATTAATAATTTTTCATGGGAAGATAGTAGAGTTGTTTTAAACTATGCAACATCAAATTTATTTATTTCATTGGATCAAGAAGAAAAGTGCCAGGATATTGATAATATAGATAATGTAAAAAAAGAAATAACATCTGATTTACGAAACCAAATGTGGAAAGACATAAAAAATGCCTGGAATTTTTCTTTGCCTATAGATGAATTTAAAATTGCGTTTTCTATGCATAAATCAATTGTGTCAGGAGAACACCTAACCCAAAAACAGCTTGCTGAAAAGGAAAATGTTGATATAAAAAAGGTTCAATTAGTCCAAAAAAAGTTAAAAAAGGCAAAGAAAATTAAATATGTTGGAGTTGGCAAAAACGGACATTGGGAATGGAACGACAACTAGATAAAGCTGGGGCATGTTTTGCCTCAGCTTTATTTGTAAAATCAATCCATCTCCGCCCCTAGCTCATACCTCTAATACTCCGCCGCTTCATACTCCCTAGGTTCTGAGAGTACCGGTACGGTAAAGAATTCAATCGGAACGCCGAGTGTTGATGCGAAGAGTTTCATAAAATCCTCTTTCGGTGTTCGGATGTCGCTTTCATACTGAGTAATCCGGACATCAGCGTAGCTGTCGGGGAATCCAACAGCCATGCCGAGTTCTTTCTGAGCGAGATGATTTTTCTGTCTTAACAATCGAAGGATTCATAGAATGCGATTTAAGAGAAAAATGCCTCGTGACCATGAGGAAAAATGAAAGTGAAATACGTTAGCTGATAAAGTGTATAGGCTCAAAAGGGAAAGTGCCCTTTTGGGCCTTTTTAATGTTTTTAATTTGAAATAGTTCCAAAGAACAAGTTGACAATCTGTAGATTCTGTATGTTTTAAAAATCAATCGTTATACTAATTTTAGACCGAATTATCGTTCTAAAGGAGGTGTCACAATGGATTTAAAGGCGGTTGGTCAGAGAATAAAAGCTGCAAGGGAAGCTAAGAATCTTACACAAGAAGAATTGGCAGCACTGGTAAACTTAAGTCCAACTCATGTAAGTGTTATAGAGAGAGGACTGAAAGTAACAAAACTTGATACCTTTATTGCGATTGCAAATGCATTAGATGTTTCGGCAGATACACTATTGATTGATGTTGTGACACACTCGGTTACTGGTGTTACGAATGAATTATCTGAAATGATAGAGAAACTACCGAAAGAAAAGCAACAGAGAATTATCAATGCAGTGAGAGCATTGGTGGAATAAATACGTGAATAAGAAGATGGAAGGGCTTATTGCTCTTCTTTTTTTATTTGGTTCAACGTGAAAAAATATGATATAGTAGTTCTAAAGACTTATATGTAACTCTAAGGAACTTAATAAAATGAAGAAAAAAAATATAACACTTGTATTTGTTGCTATCGTTTTTTCGATTATTGTTGGAATGATAATTGGGAAAAGCTTATTAAAGTATAAAGAAGGTGAGCCAGATGTAGTTGGCAGTTTTTCTATGAATAGAGATGAAAATCTTACAGTAGTTGCTAATAGAAAAAATATTTCTGATAAAGAAGCATTTGCAAGACTGCTTTTAAAAATGTACAAAGAGAATTCATTTCATTCAATAAAATTTTCTACAGATCATGGATATGCAACCAGCCTTGATATGACCGTATATTCTTGGAAAGAAGATATCGAAAATGGAAAATCCATTATGCAGATAGAATTTAGACCGATTGAATATGGAAAAGATTATGATATTGTTCATAATCTAGATAAATATGTGCTTTTTATCGATGGAACAGAAATAAAATGAAATATATAGATATGCAGATAAAGCGCAGAAAAAGAGGATTGCTCAACGCAGGATATTTTCAATTATTACCCCAAAAAATGATAAGAGAGAGGCAGCGGAAAAGCCGTTGCCTCATTTCAGTATTATGACACTTAATCTAGTTCTGCCCCTAACTCATACCTCCAATACTCCGCTGCCTCATACTCCCTGGGTTCTGAGAGTACCGGTACGGTAAAGAGTTCAACCGGAACACCGAGTTTTGATGCGAAGAGTTTCATAAGATCCTCTTTCGGTGTTCGGACATCGCTTTCATACTGAGAAATCCGGACATCAGCACAGCTTTCTGGAAATCCAACAGCCATGCCGAGTTCTTTCTGGGTGAGATGATTTTTCTGTCTTAAGTGTTTTAATTTTCTTCCAAATGTAATCATAGTATTATTCTCCTGTACTTCCAAAAGCCCCGGTTCCTCGTTCATTACCAAGGTCCAGGACAAAATCTGCGATCACGACTGGTGTAATCACCAGCTGACCGACGCGTGTGTCTTTATGAATGGTCTGAGAAGATGTGCTTACGTTGCTGATAATGGCATGGATCTCACCACGGTAACCGGAGTCGATCGGTGGAAGTTCGCATACCAGTCCTTTTGCTGCCATGCTGCTTCGTGGAAAGACATATCCGGCAAATCCATCGGGGATGATGAGACCAAATCCAAGTGGAATTCTTGCAACCTCACCTGGTTTTAATACGCAATCATAAGGCATGAATACATCAGCACCGGCATCATTTTCATGTGGCCGGAAGGGATAATGATCTGCTTTCAGACCAAAGTCAATCAGTTTAATCTTTATGGCTGCTCACCTCCCTTCTGATGAGCAATGGATAATCTGCTTTTAAGATATCTGACGGTATCCAAAGTTTTGAAATAGGATTCTGGCAGGACATCTGTTTTTCCATACAGCTTCCTCTCTGACAGAATGGACCGGTCAGATCCGGTGCAAAAAGAATCGGGCTTAATTTGTACAATCTCTGCCAGATCTGTAGCATCACAATCCTTGTTTCATCCGTATTTCTTCTGCAGGTTCTCTGACCGATCATATGCTTCCACTGGTAAGGCGTTGCACTGATGATCAGTACGTTTCGAAGTCCCTGAGGTGTGGCATATCCGGCTGAATCATGATCAATGCCTAAGGCACAGAGTTCTGTATAGTGGTCCAGATCTGACTGACAGCTTTTTTTGTAAATATCCTGGATTTCTTTATCTGCTTTCATGATCCCATATGGAATAGCAAATGCAGCGTGACCGGAATAATTGCTGTACTGCAGAGATGCACTCATGTACTTTACTTCGTTCTGATGCCTTGTGATCTGTGCCAGGAAGCGTCTGCTTGCACCAACAACAGCCACGGTAATGACCATGAATTTCTGTACGGTTGGATGTGGAAGCCCCGCAATGTTTTCTACGGTCTTCTGACTGTAGGATTGATGGTAAAGGTCCATCAGATCTGCCATGCTCTGAATCGTATGACCGTGTTGTGTGAGCCTGGCAGCAAAGACCATATTTTGTTCTGCTTCCCGGATTCCATAGCAGTTTAAGATAGCTGTTTCAATATGATCCATAGGCCTGTTCCTCCTTTACCAGAGCTTTTAAAAGGATCAGATAATTGATGCAGTCTGTGATTTTTTCATCCCACTGTTCCATGTCAAAATGTAACAGAGTGGAATAACACATATCGTAAAGGGATACGACATGTTTCGACATCATGCCGGCCAGTGCTGCTTTTGGATCACAGTTCTGTAAAGCGGCAGCAATCTTGAATGCACTGAGGCGGTCAATATTATCACCGGTATATTCTTTCTTTTTATGTGCCAGAATATCGGCACACTTTCTCATCTGAAGTTCAAATACAACATTAAATTCTTCTTGTGTCATGTGATAGTTCCTCCTTTGTTTTGTAATAGTTATCGTTCGAGATCTTTGGTTTTTGATTTCACTGGTTCTGGAATCTGCATCTGAAGAATGGCATCAACATTCTGATCGGCAGTGTCCAGATCTTTTAATTTTTCTTTCAAGCTGCTTATTGCTTCTTCTTCGGAAGCTATCTGCTGTTGCAGTTTTTCTTTTTGTAAAGTCAGGGTTTTTAGGCTTGTCATCTTTCCATCCTGATAAAAGGATCTCAGCCAATCTCTGGCTTCTTCATATTTCTGAATTTCTTTCGCATGTTCTTTCCGGTACTTTCCTTTGTACTTTGCATTTGAAAATTGGGAATAAATTTCCTTGTTTGCATAGTACTGTCCGGTGTAGCGGATCTGATCATTGCGAGTCCTTAGATTGGACCGATGCTGAGCAAACTGTGTCTGCATTTCTTTCAATTCCTGCTTTGATGCAAGCAGTGTGTTTTTCAAATCTGACTGCGTATCAAATCCATGTTCCTGCACATAGATAATGGTATTTGCCATTTGCTGCAGATTAGAAAGTTTTACCCGATGAGCATAAGCCGGGCTCTGCATTGCTTTCACATTTGTCTGGAGATTTACAACCAGGCACAGGTGAGATCTGACGTAGAGAATGGCCAATGGATCCTTGCGTAAGAAGGTCTGTTCCAGGTGTTCTTTTCCATATCGTGTTCCAAGTGCACGTTCAGAAATCCGCTTCTGTCGATCAGGATGAAGATAGCTGTATCTGCCACGATGCTCAATCACAGAGATCTGAAATAGTTCCAGAAGTTTAGATTGGAATTCATCAAAATTACTGGAAGTGACAGCACATTCATCAATCGCTTGTCGCAAATATTCTTTCTGCGTAAGGAATACGGTGGATGTTGGTTTGAGACCATCTTCGATAATTTTCCGATTGATCTCATCTATTGTTTGCTGGCCGTGTTTCTGTGCCATATACTCTTTCTGAGTGATTTTTCTTTCAGCCGGAGCAAGAAGATCTATCTGGTGAAGTCCTTCCTGTAGGCAACGATCCATGACAGTTTTCTTAAAAGTGTTCATGAATTTATCCGTGGAACGATGCTTGTATCCGGCAACTTCTTCATGTGGTTTATCCATATAAGGCTGCCTTTCCACTGCAGTCTTCCTCACACTGTTGATGACGATGTGAGTATGGATATTTCCGGATTCATTGTGGCCATCGGTGTGAGTAACTACCAGTGCCTGATATCCAGGAAACATCTGCTTTGCAAGTTCCAAACTGATTGCTTGTGCTCTCTCGCCGGTAAGTCCATTTTCTGTAACATCGGATGGATCGTAGCTGATAATGTAGTGGTGACTTTTGATATCTTCACGTTTCTTATTTTTGTGAAAATGAGCATTTGTCAGTTCGCATTCCTTGTCAAAAGACATCGGATCACAGTTCAGTCCATCCATATAAAACTCTTTTCGCAGGATGCTTCGTCCGGATTCATCTACAATCTTTTTCCCGGTTTTTTCATCATGTTCAAACAGAAGATAATTGATAGCAGCCGAGTAATTTGCATTTCTGCTTTTAATGTGTTTTACGATTGCCATTTATACCACCTGCCAGTTTCAGTACCTCTTTTCTTAATAGGAATAAGTCCGTGATGCACTGATGAATCTCATTTTCTATAGCACGTGACTGACTGCCACCACTGTTAAAATGCTTGGCAATCTGATTGAGATTCGATCCAATCTTTCCATATTCACTGACCAGTTTTCTGAGATCGTTCATGTCTGCAACAACTTTAATCTGATGATTGATTTGCTTCTCAAGCAGAAGTTTTCTCAGATATTCAGATCGTGAGATTGAAAAACAAGTAGCTCCTTGATCCAGCAAATTGAGTTCGACATCTGTCAGTCGTACTGCAACAAAATGTCTGTGATTTAGTTCTTTATCTTTGTTTTTTGTTCTCATACTCCTCCTTCCGTTGCTACTATTCCGCCCACTGGGAGTCCACGTATTTCAATATCGGCTGTCCCTTCCGATATTAGAAATAGTGCTGTGAACACCTTTAGGTGAAACCAACAGACAAGTGAAACGTCTGTTATGAAGAGGGTATGGGGAGATCCCCATCAAGATAAAACCCATAGGAGAACAGGATGCCAAGTGGCAATACTGTTAAACACGGGTGGATCTTGCTCTTATTTGTACCCCTCTATATAACGAAACGCTCAGAGGCTGTTTTACAGTGGGGGGAAAGAAAAAATATCAAAAAATTGATGATAATGGTGAGCTTGTGATAGAATGGAAAAAAGAGAAAAGCATAAAGGATGTAGTTGTGGAGAATATTTGTTATGATTAGAAAATTACTGAACGGAGATATCGATAGAGTTGCTGACATATGGTTAAAGACAAATCTGAAAGCACATTATTTTATTTCCAATCAATACTGAAAAAGTAATTATGAATTAGTGAAAGAAATGATGTCACAAAAAGGGCAATGGAAACTTTGTGTTCAGATGAGCTCTCACTATCTTGGTAACAACCGCAAGCTGCAGTGAAATATTGACGATGCATTCCGTATATATTCCACACATGGCTAAGCCCGACTAGAATGTGGGTGAAAAATTTCACGAGTGCCAGAGTTTCCTCTGGCACTCATTTTATTTTTGCTGTGCGTTTTTTCTGTACTCCAGTGGCAACAATCCAGTGCTTTTACGGAATAATTCTGCAAATCGGCTTGAAGTGGAATAACCTACTGTTTGGGCAACTTGCCCGACTGTCAGCTCTGTATATGCCAGCAGATATTCTGC